>CANEXR010000188.1 GCA_947443815.1 Flavobacteriaceae bacterium
TAAAGCATCGGCAGTTGCCGTATTTTTATGTAAATAATTGTCTAATTTGGTTTTTACAAAATCATTTACAAACGTACGAACCGATTGCATTCCGGGTTCTGAACCCATGTCTGTCGATCCTAATTTGGTTTTGGTTTGCGACTCAAAAACGGGCTCCATTACCTTAATACTTACGGCACTCACAATGGATTTTCGCACATCTGATGCTTCGAAGCTTTTGTTATAAAATTCCCGAATTGTTTTTACAATCGCTTCCCGATAGGCTGCTAAATGCGTTCCTCCTTGTGTGGTGTTTTGTCCGTTGACAAAGGAATGGTATTCCTCACTATATTGTGTTTTGCTGTGTGTTAAAGCAATCTCGATATCCTCTCCTTTCAAGTGAATAATTGGGTATTCTAAATCATCGGCGTGAATGGTTTCTTCCAATAAATCCTTCAGACCATTTTCGGAAAAATATTTTTCGCCATTGAATAAAATGGTCAAACCATTGTTTAAGTAACAATAGTTTTTCAGCATTTTGATTACATATTCATATCTGAATTTGTAGTTTTTAAAAATGGCCTCGTCTGGAATAAAAGTTACTTTAGTTCCTTTGCGTTTTGTGGTATCAATAACTGCTTCCTCAAGAACAAGATTTCCTGCGGAGAATTCGGCTGCTTTTTGTTTTTCGTCTCGAACAGATTCTACTCGGAAATAATGGGACAGCGCATTCACGGCTTTTGTACCTACTCCATTTAGTCCTACGGATTTTTTAAATGCCAATGAATCGTATTTTCCACCTGTATTCATTTTGGAAACTACATCAATCACTTTTCCTAACGGAATACCACGACCATAATCTCTAACTGTAACTGTTTTGTCTTTGATGGTTACTTCAATCGTTTTTCCTGCACCCATGACAAATTCATCGATACAGTTATCGAGCACTTCTTTTAGAAGGATATAAATACCATCATCTGGCGAGGAACCATCACCTAGTTTCCCAATATACATACCGGGACGCATGCGAATATGTTCTTTCCAGTCGAGCGACCGAATATTATCTTCGGTATATTGATTTTGATCGGACATTGTAAAATTTGTGGATTTTGTGCTAATGTAGTGTAATTCGACAAAATTTAAAACAGGTATTCACCAAAGTTATTAAGAATGATATTGACATTTTCTATTCAAAGATTGAAAAATTTAAGTATTCAAAAAAAATTAAAATTTTTGAACAATCTCTTTCAATTGTTTGTTCAAATCAGAGTTGGAAATTTCACCCTTTTGAAGATCGAAATTTTCATTAAAATTCGGTAATGAAAAAGTTGCTTTTACATTTGCACCATAATGTGGCAAAGCATTTTTGGCTATTTCTAAAACAGTTACTCCACCTCTACCGCCTGGCGAAGTTGCCATAAGAAGCATTGGTTTTTCCTGAAAAACTTTACTGGTAATTCTGGAGCACCAATCAAAGACATTTTTAAAAGCTGCCGAATAGTTTCCGTTATTTTCTGCTAATGAAATTACTAATATATCCGCTGTTTTTATTTTGTCTAAAAACGCTTGTGCTAAAGGATGATGCCCTATTTCTGCTTCTATATCTACACTAAAAATCGGCATTTGAAAATCATTCAAATCCAACACTTCCACTTCCGCATTTTCAAATAAATGAGCGGTATAAATGGCTAATTTTTTATTGATGGAGTTTTTGCTGAGGCTTCCGCCAAAGGCTGTAATTTTCATACTAATTTGTTTTTTATTAAAAGTACTAAAAATAGAACAGTTATAAAACAATTTGTTTGTATTTCAAAGTACCTTCCTTATGGAATTACTTTATTATATTCCAGTTCAAAACCTAACTGTTTCAACTTTAAAATTGTTTTAAATTCTTTTCGACTTGGCTTAATGATAAAAGTTGTAGAATCAATGCTTACTGATTTTTGTTTAGTGAGGGAATCCAATCTTTTCAAATCTTCTGCTGCACACATCTCTTTTATGGTAAGGATGTTTTTATCCAATTGAATGATTTTTGTTTTCCAAAAAACAGCTTCTTTTGTATTCAACACTAATTGTCCGTTGATGCGTTTGGCTTTTTGGGTATTTGAAAAAGCAAAAAGGGTATCTACCTCTTTATTTGAAAGTTCGATTGAATCGCCTATTGTTTTATAATCAAAAACTTGCTGATTTATTTTTAGGATATACTTTCCGTTAGACAAATCAAATGCTTGTTTTAGAGAATCCATTTGATTTTTATGAAATCTAAATTTATAATCGTTTTCTCTTAGGATTACATTTTCTTTTATGCGTATAAAAACGGAATCAGAATTGGCATACAAACCTCTGAATTTATTTGGGATTTTTGACAATTCTGAATCCTGAATGGGTTGTGGTTTTTCGAAATAAAAGGTGAATCCATCAAAAGCGAGTGTATCTGCTTTTTTGCAAGAAAATAGAAACCCTAAGCTGCATAAAAGGAGGAATTTTTTCATAAATCTTTATTTTAATTGATATAATCAAAATTCAATCCAAAGGTTTGGGATTGCAGATTTATGTTTGTGACTACTGTGTTTTACCCCAGATTGGAGCGGAAAGCATTTTTTTTATACTGACTATTTTTTCTTGACCTAAAAGAGCGACCAGCGGAAGCTCCTTTTGGGTCTTAGAAAAAAAGGAAGTATGAAAAAATCTTGTAGTGTAAAGCTGGAAATAGGTCCTGAAATAAAAAAAACCTGCAAAAAAAAGATTCTTGCAGGTTTTTGTACCTTATACTGTATGTGGTTTAGACATTGAATCTAAAATGCATTACGTCACCGTCTTTTACGATATATTCTTTGCCTTCTACTTTGAATTTTCCAGCTTCTTTGCATTTTGATTCTGAGCCGTAGTGGACAAAATCTTCGTAGGCAATTACTTCGGCGCGAATGAAACCTTTTTCAAAATCGGTATGGATTACGCCAGCAGCTTGTGGTGCAGTGGCTCCGATATTGATGGTCCAAGCACGAACTTCTTTGACACCTGCGGTAAAATACGTTTGTTGTTTTAGCAATTTATAAGCGGCACGGATCAAAACGGATGCGCCTGGCTCAGACAATCCCATATCTTCTAGAAAAACTTGTCGTTCTTCGTAGCTTTCTAATTCGGTGATATCGGCTTCGGCACCAACAGATAGAATAATTACTTCAGCGTCTTCGTCTTTGACCAATTCGCGAACTTGGTCTACGTATTTATTTCCGTTAACGGCAGCGTTTTCATCTACATTACAAACATACAAAACTGGTTTTGCTGTAATTAATTGAAAGCCTTCCATTAGGATTTCTTCGTCGTTATTCTGAGGGATTATGGTTCTTGCGGACTTTGCTTGCAGTAAAGTTTCTCTAATTCTGTTTAACAAAGCTTCTTCGACTTGTGCTTCTTTATTTCCTGTTTTGGCAGCGCGTTTTACTTTTTCAAGACGTTTTTCGATTGTTTCTAAATCTTTCAATTGCAATTCGATATCAATGGTCTCTTTGTCTCGGATTGGGTTTACGTTTCCGTCTACGTGAACAATATTATCATTGTCAAAACAACGCAGAACATGAATAATAGCATTACATTCTCTGATATTTCCAAGAAATTGATTTCCTAAACCTTCGCCTTTGCTTGCCCCTTTTACCAGCCCTGCAATATCAACAATATCAACAGTTGCCATTTGAACGCGTTCTGGTTTTACCAATTCTTCTAGTTTTTCAATTCTAGGATCTGGTACATTTACTACACCTATATTAGGTTCTATGGTACAAAAAGGAAAGTTAGCACTTTGCGCTTTTGCATTAGATAAACAATTAAATAAAGTTGATTTTCCAACATTTGGTAACCCTACAATTCCTGCTTTCATGATATTTTTGTTTACAAATAGCAGTCCCCTGCCAGAAGTTTTTAGTAATTACTTTTAAAAGTTTGCAAATATAAGATTTAAAAAATGTTAGTTCAACAAAACAAGTTGATTTATGCGTTATTGACAACTTTTTTATAAAATACCAAACATTTTACTAAGGTTATGTTAAATAAATACTATATTTAGCCCAAATTAAACCAACTAAAAACCAAATTCAAGTTAATTATGAAAAAAATTGCATTATTATTATTGCTATTGAACGTCACATTTCTTTTTGCACAAAAAGAAATCTCAGGTGTCGTTAAAGACAACATGGGCAACGCTTTGCCTGGTGTAAACATCCTTGAAAAAGGAACTCAAAATGGCGTATCTACGGATATGGATGGAGCTTATAAGATAAAAGTTGCAGAAGGTGCTTCTTTAGTTTTTAGCTATGTAGGATTTACTTCTGTAACCAAAGCAGCTACAGGATCTGTTTTGAACATTACCCTTTCAGAAGATGGAGGTCAAAATCTTGAAGAAGTTGTTGTAACTGGAACTAGAACAGCTCCAAGAACAAATACAACTTCTGCATTACCTATTGATGTATTATCTTCTAAAGATATGATATCAACTGGTCAAGCTACTTTTGATAAGGCTTTACAGTACAGAATTCCATCATTTAATACAGTAAATACACCTGTAAATGATGCAACTTCATTACTTGACCCTTATGAAATTAGAAATATGGGACCAAGTAGAACTTTAATCCTTATTAATGGTAAACGTAAAAACTTAAGTGCATTAGTGTACGTTCAAACCTCTCCAGGACGTGGTGAAACAGGAGCAGATATTTCTGCAATTCCTACTGACGCTATCGAAAGAGTAGAGATTTTAAGAGATGGAGCTTCTGCTCAATACGGTTCTGATGCCATTGCAGGTGTAATGAACATCATCTTAAAAAAGAATACTAATGGCGGTTCTGCTACACTAAGATCTGGTATCACATCACAAGGTGATGGAGAAATGTTTGGTCTTAGTATTAACAATGGTACAACTGTTGGCGAAAAAGGATTTGTAAACTACACCCTTGATTTTTCTAAAACAGAAATGTCAAATCGTCCTGGAAAAGTAGATGCTGCTGGAGAATTTAATTACTGGGGAGGAACTTCAGTTGGTGTAAATACTTTGACAGATATTCAAAACTTTTTGACGAAACATCCAGATGCAGGAAATATAAATGGAGCTCCAGAAACTGCTGCTGCAAAATTCCTTATCAATGGTGGAAAAGACATCAATGAGAATACACAATTTTATTACAATGCAGCTTATGTGTACAAAAAAGTAAATTCTTTTGCCAATTACAGAACTCCATACTGGAGAAATGCTAATGATTATCCTTATTTACCAACTTTGTTTGGTAATGGTACATTAGCTTCTTACCAAGGATATGTTCCTACATTTGAAGGAGAATTAAATGATTACAATGCCACTGTTGGATACAAATTCAAAAAAAATGGTTGGAATGCTGACGCGAGTATCACTACAGGTGGTAACCAACAAAACTATACAGTAGGAAATTCTCAAAACCGTTCAAAAGATGAAACTGGAAATTTTATTTATGCAGATCCGACCAACCCAACTCGTTATACTGGGCCAATTAGATTTAATCCAGGAGGAGTAGGATTTACACATTATGTTGGTAACATTGATATCAGCAAACAAGTAACTGATAATTTCAGTATTGCTTTTGGTTCTGAATTTAGAACTGAAATATTTGAAGTAAGAGCAGGAGATCAAGCTTCTTATGTTGGTCTTGGAGCGGATTCTTACCAAGGTAACACCCCAGAAAATTCAGGTAAATTCAATCGTTACAACATTGGTTACTATGCGAGTGCATCGTTAGATTTATCTAAAGATTTCTTAGTTGAGGGGACAGTTCGTTATGAAGACTATAGTGATTTTGGAAGTAAAGCAGTATGGAAATTA
>CANEXR010000189.1 GCA_947443815.1 Flavobacteriaceae bacterium
AATTACTGTTCGAAATCCAGACAATCAATTACTAATTGATACTAATTATGATGGTATTTATGAAAGTGGAATTGTTGAATATTCATCTTTTGAAATTCATTTTAGAGCAAATAGTACAATCCCATTAGCGGCAGGGACTGGCACTTTTAGTTTCAAATCTTATTTAATAAGTAATTTTACTTTTATACAAAAAAACAACTCTGATTTCAAAAACAATAAAGCCACTTTTTCAATTATTGCAACATGCATTCCAAAGGATAGTGATGGAGATGGTATATCTGATCAATTAGATCTGGATAGTGATAATGATGGAATACCCGATAACATCGAAGCACAAAACCCATTAAAACTTACTACCAATATAGACGTTGATTCTAATGGAGTTGACGACGCCTACGAACCTGGTCTAAGTCCTATAGACACTGACAAAGATGGTATTCCTAATTATCTTGATTTAGATAGTGATAATAATGGCATTTATGACTTAGTTGAATCAGGTAGTCCGGCAATAGATATTAATTCTGATGGTATTATTGATGGGATAACAAGTAGCTTTGGCACTAATGGTCTTAGTAATTCATTAGAGACTAGTGCAGACTCAGGTATTCTGAATTATAGCATTAGTGATACAGACATGGATGGCATAAATAATACTATTGAATCAGACAATGATGATGATTTGTGTTCAGATGTGCTTGAAGCAGGTTTTGCAGATGGAAATAAGGATTCGTTTTTGGGAGATAGTAGTACAATTGTAAACAAAAATGGAATTGTAATTAATGCAACCGATGGATATTCAATACCTAACGACAGTTATATTACTGCTGCGCCAATAATAATTGATAAACAACCAACAAGTCAAATAGCATGTGAATTTCAGAATGCTATTTTTACAATTGAAACTAATCTTTTGGATACCTACCAATGGCAAGTTTCTATAGATGGAAATAATTGGAATGCTATTATTGATGATGAAACCTATTCTGGATCAACTACAAATACTCTACTATTAATGCATATTAAGAGTGCCATGAACGATTATAAATACCGTGTCAAGCTAACTAAAAAAGGAAATTCTTGTGGGTTAACTTCAAATGAAGTTTCATTAAGTATTCTCTCGTTACCGATAATAACCCCCTCTATTATTTTGGTGCAATGTGATAATGATATTGATGGCTATACTAATTTTAATCTAACTGAAAAGAATAATTTCATTTCAACTAATAGTCCCAACGAAGTATTTACATATTACACTTCTTTAGAAGGTGCAACGACTAAAGCTATTACAAGTCAAATTTCTAATCCAACGCAATACTATGCCACAAATAGTATAATTTGGGCACGAGTAGAAAATTCAAATGGATGTTTTAGTATAGCGCAACTAAACTTAATGGTGTCCTCAACTCAAATTCCAACTTCTTTCACGCGTAGTTTTTCTGTTTGTGATGATTATCTAGATATCAAAAATGATGATAAAGATGGGGTTGCCACCTTTGATTTTAGCAGTGTATCGGAGGATATTTTGTCGATTTTACCTTTTCCAAATTCAAATTATCGAATAGCCTATTATCAAAATGAAACAGATGCCTTAGCTGAGAATAATGAAATTACCACAATCAATTCATACAGAAACAATAGTTCTCCAAAACAACAAAAAATATGGATTCGTGTCGAAAGTACTTTGGATAATGCCTGTTATGGACTAGGCGCATATATTACACTACAAGTTGACCCGAAACCAAATATTAACACTAATGAAGATCAAAGTGAAACTAAGTTAGTTTGTTCCAACCTTCCTACTTTTTTTGTTGAACTTGATGCTGGTATCACAGATGGATCTTCAGTAAATAATTATACTTATACTTGGTCAAAAGATGGTAACATTATAGCAGATGCTAAGGATTCTATACTAAATGTTAATGCAATTGGAACTTATTCAGTAGAAGTTGTAACTCCGAAAGGATGCAGTAGAACTAGAACTATCAAAGTAATAACTTCCGATATTGCACATATCGATTCAATTGACATAGTCGATTTGAGTGATACCAACTCAGTAACTGTCAACGTATCGGGGCAAGGTAAATATGAGTATAGCATTGATGCACCTAATGGACCTTTTCAGGCTGTAAACTTTTTTAATAACGTGACTGCGGGAATTCATGAAATATACATCTTTGATAAAAATAATTGTGGCACAATAAGCAAAGCAATCGCAGTAGTAGGTATACCTAAATTTTTCACCCCAAATGGAGACGGATATAATGATTATTGGAATATTAAAGGAATAAACCAATCCTTTAATACTAATTCAACGATTTATATTTTTGATAAATATGGTAAACTAATCAAACAAATTTTAGCCTCTGATAAAGGCTGGGATGGAATGTTAAATGGTAATCAAATGCCCGCTGATGACTACTGGTTTACTGTAAAATTACAAGATGGACGAGAAAGTAAAGGTCATTTTAGTTTAAAAAGATAAAATATCAAACATTATTTAATGATTCTGTTGTTATTTTATTTTTAAGATAATATTGCTTATCTTTCGTTTTTAAATTATATGAGATATAATACATTACTTGCGCTTCTTTTTTTGTTTTTTTCAAGCAATTCACATGCCCAAAAAGAAGCAGCAATATGGTATTTTGGTAATAAAGCTGGATTAGATTTTAATTCTGGAAGTCCAGTAGCTTTAACAAATGGTAAACTTGTTACTGCCGAGGGATGTACATCTATTTCTGATAAAAATGGCAACTTACTTTTTTATACTGACGGTTCCATTGTTTATGATAAATCACATCAAATTATGCCTAATGGTTTTGGATTATTAGGACATAACTCCAGTACACAATCAGCAATAATAGTTCCAAAACCAAATAACCCCAATTTATACTATATTTTTACTGTTGACGAGCCGAATCCAAAAAACGCAGATGATAATCCTCTTAATGATGAAGACCCTCCTAATAATGGTTTAAATTATTCATTAGTGGATATGAGACTAAATAATGGATTAGGTGATATTTCCAGCAATGAAAAAAATATACCCCTTATTACCTATAACAAAAATGATAGTGAAGAAGTAAAATTTAAATGTTCCGAAAAGGTTACAGCTGTTCAACATGATGATGGTGTTTCTTTTTGGGTAGTTACCCATTTTATAAATAATTTTTACGCTTTTAAAATAAGTGCAACTGGCGTTGACAAAAAACCCGTAATAACCACAACATCACTAAGAGTTCCTTTAGGAGGTTATAATTCAAATGCAATAGGATATTTAAAAGCTTCTCCGAATGGAAAAAAAATCGCTATTGCCAACTCATCAACAAAACCTACTAATGAACTAAATCCCAAAGGCAATATCCCCCGAAATACTGGAAATGTACAGCTTTATGATTTCAATTCAAGTACTGGAATTATAGGAAATGGAATAACAATATTAAGTAATTCAAATCCGTATGGCATTGAGTTTTCAGCTAAGTCAAAAAAACTTTATGTAACAACAAATAATTATGATAATCAAGGCGTTTCAGAAGGAAGTTCATTATTCCAATTCGATTTAAAAAGTTCAAAAATTATTGATTCAAAAAAAACAATAACTACTTCATCATATGTAGCTGGTTCTTTACAATTAGGTATTGATGAAAAAATATACCGAGCTGGCTATCTTTTATCAGATGGTAGCAATAAACTATCTGTAATAAACAATCCTGAATTAGATGGGTCAAATTGCAACTATTTACAAAACAAAATAGATTTAAATGGAAATTTTGCTAAATTAGGTTTGCCTCCTTTTATCACTTCACTGTTTTTATATTCTTTTAGTTATGAATTTAATTGCTTGGGCCAAGCAACCCATTTTTATATCAATACCGTTGAAAAAATAGATAGTGTTCTTTGGGATTTTGGAGATGGTTCAACTTCAACAGACATAGATGCATTCCATAATTATACAAAAGCTGGGGATTATAAAGTAACCTTAATCAAAACTGTAAACGGAGAAACTAGAGATCCTCTTGAAAAAACGATTACTATTTATGACACTCCAAAAATAGCATTAACACCCTACAAGTTAATACAATGTGATACTCAAGATGCTGACCCTACTGACGGTTTAGGAACATTTAACTTGTCGCTTGCCAACGAACCAATATGTTTAGGTGAAAAAGACTTCGATGTTTATTATTATCATAGCATTAATGATGCAGAAAACGACATCACTAATAGCGAGTCTATTTCTATCAATTATCAAAATAGTATTCCAGATGAGCAATTATTCGCTAAAGTAATTCAACCAAATGCCTCTTGTTATAGTATCGGAAGCATTATCCTTCATGCCAATAAAAATATTTTACTAGTACCAGAATCTATGCATGGATGCGATCTTGGAGATGGTACAGCAATTTTTGATTTAAATAACAAAAGCGAACAAATTAAAGCAGAATTGAATTTACCTACAGATGTAAAAATATATTTCTATTCTAATATAAATGACAGCAATCTAAATACAAATCAATTGATTAATGAATTTAAATCCGATTCCAAAACATTATACATTCGAGCAGAGAATAATGAAGGCTGTTATGGAACAGGTCAATTTGAAATTAGTGTTGAGCCGATTCCTGAAATTCTTTTTTTAGAAAACCGAATTATTTGTGAAGGTGATTTGAATCCAATAATAGCATTAGAACCAGGAATTATAACTCCTTATAACATCAGCGACTTTAGTTATTCATGGTCAACTGGAGAAATCACGCCTGTAATATCAATAAATAAAGAAGGAGACTATAGCGTAATCGTTAAAAACAAATCAAATTGTACATCAACAGAAAATTTCAAAGTGACTTTGTCTCATTTAGCAAAAATAAATGATATTATTATAAAAGATTTAAATGCACAAAATCAGATAATAGTTGATGTTGTAAATCCAGATGATTATAAATATATGATTCATTTTCAAAATGGTACTTCTACAACTTTTCAAAACTCAACTCTTTTTGAAAATGTTCCAGGCGGTGTTCATCAATTAATTATCGAAAATAAAAATGGCTGTGGGTCTATCACTAGAGAAGTTGTAGTTCTACAAGCACCACTGTTTTTTTCCCCAAACGGAGATGGATTTAATGATTATTGGAATATTAAAGGTATAAACACACAATTGGATCTAAGTACAATCATATCTATTTTTGACAGATATGGTAAATTCCTCAAACAATTATCGCCATCAAATTTTGGGTGGGATGGCACTTTTAATCAAGAACCATTACCCGCAGATGATTACTGGTTTACAGTAAAATTACAAGATGGACGAGAAGGTAAAGGTCATTTTAGTTTACTCCGTTAATCGTAATTAGGAGTTTAAAAAAGCTCTTTTTAAGTAACATAAAACAAAAGGAATTCCCCTTTTTGAAACTTAAAAAATCAATTTTAGGAACAAAAAAAAGCCATTCGTAAGAATGGCTTTAGTCTTTATATAAGATTTTAAATTTAGATTTTAAATCTTTTTCGATCTGTTTCAGTTAAATAAATTTTTCTAAGACGAATGGACTTAGGTGTAACCTCTACATATTCATCTTTTTGAATGTATTCTAAAGCTTCCTCTAATGAGAAAATAATTGGAGGAATAATTCTTGCTTTTTCATCATTCCCAGAAGAACGAACGTTAGATTGTTTTTTCTCTTTAGTCACGTTTACACACATATCATCACCACGAGAGTTTTCTCCAATTACTTGACCTTCGTAAATTTCAGCATTTGGTTCAACAAAAAACTTACCACGATCTTGCAATTTATCGATAGA
>CANEXR010000190.1 GCA_947443815.1 Flavobacteriaceae bacterium
ATGGAACATAAAATCCTAATCCTGCTATTTTTGAATGATACATAAAAGTAATTATTTGTTAAAAATTGGTATACAAATCTAAACATCTTTTAAAAATGAAGTCTAATTTAAGGTTTTTTTCAATATCCTCCTTTTTTACCTAAAATAAAGTTACGATTGTAAGGATAAAGAAATTTCCATTCCAGAATCTAAATCCGAATGGTGTTCAAAAAACAGCAGTCTATTCTTGAAAATTGCAGTTATCAAATAATGATTCCCCTTGAAATAAGAGTGTTTTACAAGGGCATTTAAAACTCCATTTGCTGTAACTTTTAGTTGATGTGGATATACTAAAATAGTTTTGTCTGAAGCAGTATCGATACCCAATTGCGCTAATGTCAAACTATTTACTTCTCCAAAAAGAGAGGCTATATAGAGATTGGGTGGGTTTTTATATATTGTTTTTGAACCGTCTTTTGCAACTACTCTTCCGTTTTGCATCACTATCGTCTCCTCCGAAAAAGACAAAGCATCCGTACTATCATGTGTAGCAATAATACAGGTAATTTGTTTTTCTTTTAAATAATGAAATAAATTCCTGCGCAACGCATTTTTTCGAAACGAATCGATCTGACTAAAAGGCTCATCCAACAAAAGAATTTCGGGCTCCAAAGCCAATACCCGTGCCAAAGCAACTCTTTGTTGCTGACCACCACTAAGAAATTTAGCTTTTACCTTGGCAAAGGCTGTCATTTCAACCATCTCTAAAAGTTCAGAAATTCGGGCTTTCTTTTTGTCCTTATATATATTCGATAAAAATTTACCCACATTTTCTTCTACCGAAATATAGGGCATTAAATCAAAATCCTGCGCCAAATACTTGATATAATCTGCGCCAGGAATTAGGTGGTATTTGGGACCAAGAATAGGATTACCGTTGTAACTGATTGCTCCTTTATCTAAATCATACAACCCATATATTAATTTTAAAAGCGTGCTTTTTCCACAACCGCTTTCGCCAATAACAGCTACATTTTGACCTTTCGAAATGGTAAAACTTACATCATCAATTACGACATTGTCGATATAGGTAAAGGAAATGTTTTTTAACTCAAGCATATTTGTAATTTGAAAAACCAAATTTACAATGTTTAATGGAAATAAAAAGACAAAAAAAAACTGCTTCTCTCGAAACAGTTTTTTTGATATACATAATAATTTTATTATTTCCCGTTTTTAGCATCTTCTACCATTTTTGCATTCGCAGTAATAGCAAATTCTACACGACGGTTTTGGCTTCTGCCTTCTGGAGTATCATTCGTTGCAATCGGGTCAACAATTCCCATACCTGACGTTTTAAACCTACTGGCTTTTAATCCTTTGGACACCAAATAATCACGAACCGACTCCGCTCTTCTTTGCGAAAGCGACAAATTGTATTCCGGTTTTCCTGTATTGTCTGTATAGCCAAATAACTCAATATTTGTATCTGCATAGCTAGTAAATACGGGAATCAATTTGTCCAAGTTAATCATTGCTTGTGTGGTCAAAGTAGACTTATTGGTATCAAAACGAACCGCATCTTCTTTCAAAATCAAATGAATTCCTTCTCCTACTCTTTCTACATCTGCACCCGGTAAAGCTTGATCAATTTCTCTGGCTTGCTTATCCATTTTACTCCCAATAAGTGCACCTGTTCCACCGCCAACAGCAGCTCCAATAGCAGCTCCTAATGCAGCATTACCGCCTTTTCCTATATTATTTCCTAGAATTCCTCCAATTAAGGCGCCTGCAGCAACACCAATCCCTGCTCCTTTTTGAGTATTATTGGCATTTTTAACCGAATCACAACTTGTAAAAAGACTGCTGACAACAAACAATGCACTTAAACTTAGAATCGCTATTTTTTTCATAACACGTATTTTTTTTTATTAATTAATTTTTTGAAATTGGTAAATAACATCCGTAATTTTTCCACCAACATCTATTTTATCGATCAACTGAAAAGCAGTTTCAGATTGATTGGCAACACCCAAGACAAATCCAGTTCTCACTTTTTTTGATTTCAAGCCTTCATCCAAGATTTTCATTACAAACTGTCCTTCTTTGTTTACAAACCAAGTTATAGCAGTACTGTATGCGTTGCAATTCGGACTATTAAGCGCCATATCCCCTTTATTGTTATTGGAAATAAAGTGCCATTGACTTCCTATAAAACATTTAGAATCAGCAAGATCAAACGAATTTACTTTGATGTAATCAGAACCAGGATAAGAAACACTGGTGATTTGCCAATTGCCTTTCATGCTCACTTGAGAAGGTCTGTCTAACTTTGCATTAGTAGCAGAAGTCGACTTACAGGCAAATATCAAAAGAGATAAGCTACACAATAAAATAATTTTCTTCATCGTTTTGAATTTATGAGTTAGTAATAAGACAAAGATACAATGCAAAAAAAACATATCGCTTTCAGTATTCTATTTTTTTGTATCAAAATTAACAGTTCCGACAATTTGTCACCTTAGTTGCAATTGGTATTCTATTTGAAGAAATGGTATTCATCAAATTAAACTTAAATTTTTACAACTATGACAACTGGTAAAATTAATGTTTCAGTAGAAAACATCTTTCCATTAATCAAGAAATTTTTATATAGTGATCACGAAATTTTCTTACGGGAATTGATTTCAAATGGAACGGATGCAACCCTAAAATTAAAGCATCTAACGAGTATTGGCGAAGCTAAAGTAGAATATGGCAACCCAATTATTGAAGTAAAAATCGACAAGGATGGTAAAAAACTACATATCATCGATCAAGGTTTAGGAATGACGGCCGATGAAGTAGAAAAATACATCAATCAAGTTGCTTTTTCTGGTGCTGAAGAGTTTTTGGACAAATACAAAGATTCAGCCAAAGATTCAGGAATTATAGGCCATTTTGGACTTGGTTTTTATTCTGCTTTTATGGTTGCCGAAAAAGTGGAAATTATTACAAAATCATTCAAAGATGAACCCGCAGCTCATTGGACCTGTGACGGAAGTCCTGAATTTACACTAGAACCAGCCGATAAAACGACTCGTGGAACAGAAATTATTTTGCATATCGCAGAAGATTCTTTGGAATTTTTAGAAGAATTCAAAATCCGAGAACTGTTAAACAAATACAATAAGTTCATGCCTATTCCAATTAAATTTGGAACCAAAACGGAAACGCTTCCTAAACCAGAAGATGCTCCCGAAGACTATAAACCAGAAACCATTGAAATAGACAATTTCATTAACAACCCAAATCCAGCTTGGACAAAATTACCAACTGATTTGACAGATGAGGATTATAAAAATTTCTATCACGAATTGTATCCAATGCAATTTGAAGAACCTTTATTCCACATTCACCTAAATGTAGATTACCCTTTTAATCTTACTGGAATTTTATACTTCCCAAAATTAGGTTCGGATCTGCAAATTCAAAAAGATAAAATTCAATTGTACCAAAACCAAGTGTACGTTACCGATAACGTGGAAGGAATTGTGCCTGAATTCTTGATGATGCTTCGTGGTGTGGTTGATTCTCCAGATATTCCATTGAATGTATCGCGTTCTGGATTGCAAGCAGATGGTGCAGTTAAGAAAATTTCAAACTACATTACCCGTAAAGTAGCCGATAAATTAAAATCATTATTTACAGAAAACAGAGCCGATTTTGAACAAAAATGGAATGATATTAAAATCGTTCTTGAATACGGAATGCTTTCGGAAGATAAATTCTATGAAAAAGCAGGAGCCTTTGTTTTATACCCAACCGTGGAAGACAAATACTTCACGCTTGAAGAATTAAAAGAAAATTTAAAAGACAAACAAACCGATAAAGACGGGAAACTGATTGTTTTATACGCTAGTAACAAAGAAGCACAGCACTCTTACGTTGAAATTGCTAAAGACAAAGGCTATGAAGTTCTGCTTTTGGATTCGCCAATTATCTCACATTTAATTCAAAAAATTGAAGGAGACAATAAAGAACTAAGCTTTGTTCGAGTGGATGCTGACCATATCGATAATTTAATCAAAAAAGAAGAAACTACCATTTCTAAATTATCGGAAGAAGAACAAACTAATTTGAAAACGGTCTTAGAAACTATTGTGCCTAAACAAAATTATTCAGTTCAATTGGAAGCAATGGACAGTCAAGCAGCACCTTTCATCATCACCCAACCCGAATTCATGCGCCGAATGAAAGAAATGAGTCAATCTGGTGGCGGAGGAATGTTCGGTATGGGAAACATGCCTGAAATGTACAACTTGGTAGTCAATACCAATTCAGATTTGGCCACAACCATTTTGGCAACTGAAGACAAATCAGCTCAGGAAAGTCTAGTAAAACAAGCTTTGGATTTAGCTAAATTATCTCAAAATTTATTAAAAGGAGAAGCACTTACCGCTTTTGTAAAAAGAAGTTTTGATTTGATAAAATAAGCCAATCGGTTACCTATTAATTCAATCGAAAAAACGAAAAACCTGCTAGTGATACCACTGCAGGTTTTTTTATTTCAAAAAAAAAAGCAACACAACCAAAGATTTCCGAAATTTACCAAAATCTAAAATTCACAAAATGACTTTACATATAGAAACTCCGGCCCTTCTTTTCTCTGCAACTTCCTTAATTTTACTGGCATACACCAATCGTTTTTTGACCATCGCCACAATCATTAGAGGGCTTAAAAAAGCCTATAAAGAAAAAGAAAATAGGATGATTTTATTGGAAATAAAAAACCTCAACTTGAGACTATCATTAATTCGTTATATGCAAATGGCTGGAGTTTTGAGTTTGTTCCTTTCGGTTTTTACCATGCTTTTATTGTTTTTGGACCAACAATTATTGGGCATCTACCTTTTTGGATTTAGCCTGTTTTCCTTACTACTGTCATTGGGATTTTCGTTTTGGGAAATCAACATTTCAGTAGATGCCTTGCGATTGCACTTGAGTGACTTGACTCATAAAGAAAACATAAAAGATCAACTTCCTACAATAATAGAATAATAAATAGGCATTCCAAAGGTAATGTTAAAGGGAAAAGTAACGGCTAATGCCATAGGTAAAAAAATACCCGGATTGGCCTTAGGAACAGCAATTTTCATTGCAGCCGGAACAGCAATATATGAAGCACTAGCCGCCAGTATTGCAAAGATAAAACGGTTCCCAACATCTTGAGTAACTAATTGGCTAGCATAAGCAATAAGACAACCGTTTAGAAGCGGAATTAGTAGGGCAAAAGCAATACTAAACCAGCCACTTTTAAAAAAATCGCCTAACTTTTTGCCACTTACAATACCCATATCTAATAAAAAAATAGCTAAAAAACCTTTGAAAATATCCGTAGTAAAAGGCTTAATGCCCAATGCCCCTTTATCACTAGCCAAAAGCCCTATTAATAAACTACCTATAATTAAGAGCACACTCCCATTGGTAAAAGAATGTTTTACTATAGGCATCAACCCTGAAGTTTCCTTTTTATTTCCATTAAATAATTGAATCATAATAACACCGACAATAATTGCAGGAGCCTCCATCAAGGCCATGACGGCGACCATGTGTCCACTAAAAGTGACATTTTGCATTTCAAGAAAAGAAACTGCTGTTACAAACGTTACTGCGCTAACTGAACCATAAGCAGCGGCTATGGCTCCAGCATTTTCAATACTAAAACGGCGTTTTAAGATAAAAAAAGTATAGGTTGGAATGGCTATCGAAATGATGATTCCAAAAGCAACAGACCACACAATATCCA
>CANEXR010000191.1 GCA_947443815.1 Flavobacteriaceae bacterium
CATTTGCTAAAAAAAAATATCTTTTTCACCCAATGGAAAAAGTCTAAATTACATTGTTTTTTATATACAAAAAAGCATTCTAAATTGGTTTTTAGAACGCTTTTTTCGCTTGTTTGAATCAACTACGTTTTGCAGAAAGTCTTTTTATTTTTTATAGCACTTTGACTGCCTAATTCAATAGCTTTTGTAAAATCAGGACATGCTTTTTTTTTGTCTTCCAAATGAATATAGCAAAGCCCTCTCAGATTATAGGCAATATAATCTTTTGGGTTTAATAGTATAGCTTGAGTACAATCTTGAATAGTGGCTTTATAATCTAATGCTTTGTAGTTAATGTCTGCTCTGGATGTGAAAGCATCTCCTTTTTTGGGGTTGATTTGGATAGTAGTATTAATGTCTGCTAAGGCTCCTTTTGTATCTCCTATTTTTTGTTTTAAAATTGCTCTATTTAAATAGGCTTCTGCAAATAAAGGAAAATTTTTAATTGCATTTGTGTAATCAGTAATGGCACCTTTTAGGTTTCCAGCTTCTGCTTTTTTTATGGCTTTGTCAAAAAAATCATAAGCTTCTGGACTTTGTGACCATCCGATTATTGAGATTAATAGTAGGGCAACGAGGAATATTTTTTTCATGGGGCTATGATTTAAAATGGTAACTCATTATATAATGTTTTATTTAACGAATGCATTTTAAATTTATTGTTAAAAAAGTGGTTTTTTTTTGCAACAATTTAGTTTCTGAAAAAAGGGTATTGAATTTTGAAGTCTTTTATATTTAACAAAAAAAAACGATATTAAATCTTATGTATGCGGAAGATTTTAATATCGTTTTTAAAGGGGACTCCTTGGTACAAAATTAGCAGCTTTTATTGGAAGATTTTAAACTCTTGTGCGGCTGTTTTGAAGTGTAAATTTATTAAAAATTAGTTAGTATTTATAAATATTATTGAATGAAGATTAATTAAGGATTTGTTTAGACAAAATATGAAAAATTTTGAGTTTTTAATATTTTTTCAATATCATTTCTAAAATTTCGGGGTTTTCTAATTAGTCTTTTGTATTAGGTATAGCTCTTCTATTTTTATTTATTTGTTTGAATTTGATTGTATTCATCATCAGTTACTGCTTCTAACCAAACAGGTGCACCATTTTGTGTATTTGTTATTGCTACTTGAACAAAAGCTGTATCAAAACTAGCGCCATGCCAATGTGGAATATTTGGGGGACATTTTATTACATCTCCTTTCCGAAGAATTTCCTTTCCCTTTCCTTTTTCCTGATAGTAGCCTACACCATCCATTACTAACAAAATTTGACCGCCCGGATGAAGGTGCCATTTAGTTCTGGCTCCAGGTTCGAAAGTTACATTCCCAACAGATGTTCCATTAATACTATCTGCAGTTATTAGCATTTGTAAATAGACTATACCTGTAAAATTATCATTGGTGATTTTTTCACCTTTAGGAAAAAGGCTTGGTTTTTGTGATTCCATTTTTGTAGAAAGTGTTGATTTATTTTGAGCTTTGCAGGAAAATGCAAATATTCCAATAAGAAATATTCGTGCAATGTTTATGAGTTTCATCTTTTAACTTTAAAGATTAATTTGATAAAAATTCACCAATTTATTTACTGCTTGTAAAACATATTCGGGTTTCCAATAGGTTTGTATATGTGTAGCTCCGTCAATCAGAAATAATTCTTTAGTTTTTGCATTGGTTGCTTTATTAAATGCATCGTCTGTCATATAAAAGGAATCCGCTTTACTTCCGGCTATCATTAGCAAAGGCTGGTTTATTAAGTCCATATTGGTACTAGCATCAAACGTCATTAAATCTATCAGGCTACTCTTAGTGTATTTAAATGTAGAATTTGGATGCGCGTGTGTTTTGCCATAATACTCAAATCCTTCACGATATAAATCAAACGGTAATGCTGCTATTTGTTTATCTGTTAATTGCGTATCACCCACATATATAATTTTGCCACCTGCTGCTTCTTGGGCACGAGCATCTGAAGCCTGTTTTAATCGTTCCTGAATCGTCGAGAATTGAGAATTCATAAAACCATTGCGCCTCACTACACCCGAATTAAACATACTTAACGTGGCAATTGCTTTAAATCTCTTGTCAGATTGGGCTGCCTTTAAAGAATAACCACCTCCGCCACAAATTCCGAGTAATCCAAGTTTTGTTGTATCAACTCCATTATACTGAGAAATAAAGTCGGCCATTGCGTGAATATCTTCAATTCGGTTTGCTGGTTTATCCACGTTACGAGGCTCTCCACCGCTACCTCCTTGGTATGCCGCATCTGCAGTGATTGTGATATAGCCCTGTTCTGCTAATCGTTGTGCATATAAACCTGCCACCTGTTCTTTCACACCACCATTAGGATGAGCAATAACTATTGTTGGATATTTTTTTGAAGAGTCAAAATTTGCTGGTGTGTAAACATTGGCAACAATTGCAATTTCTTTAATTTTATAGGTAACAGGATGGATGTTTACTTTTCCTATTTCATTTTTGGTAATGGCTCCTTCATATACCAAAGTAAAAGGATTTTGTTTATATGTATTTTGAGCATTTGACATATTTATAGTTGTTATTGCAATTGCTAATGCGATTATTAATGATACTTTTTTCATTTCTTTTATTTTTTAAATTATTGAGCTATTTGCTTTTCAACACTTCGTTCAATACTTGTTTTGCAGCATTAGTTTTCTTTTTACCTACGATTGGTTTAATAATACCTATAAATTCTTGTAATTGTCCAGATGTTAAACCTACATTAAGAGCAATTGATAAATGTGCTTTTAGCATTGGTTCAGCATCACCAATAGCACTGATAACAGAAATTGTAACCAACTCTCTTTGAACGAAGGTTAAAACATCTCGCTCAAAAATATCTGCAAACAAATGTTCTTTAAGAAAAGCATCTATTACTGGTGCAAAAGCTGAATATCCTGTAAGGGTATCCGATTGTGTCGTTTTGGTAAGTTGTTCTAAAACCTTTTTGCCTCTTTCATATTTATTTCCAGCTTCTTTGATGGGAGTAGCTTCGTTACCTTGTTTATCAATAATACCTTTAGTTTTTCGCTCGTTAAGTACTTCAATAAAAGTTTGCAAGCCACGAATACTGCGTGGAAATCCACAATAAGCGTACAGATGAACCAATACTTCTTTTATTTCATTTACGGTAAGCCCTGCTTCAAGCCCAGTATTTAATTCAGTTTTTAGTTTTTCTAAATCACCTTTGGCTGTAAGTGATGCAATCGTAATAATACTTTTTTCCTTCTCACTTAATTTTTTATCCATTGATTCTATATCTTGTGCTTTTGTGTAATTAGAAAATAATGCAAAACTGAATAGCATAACTTTAAAACTAAAAATTCTAAATTGCTTCATAATTATTTATTATTACTTATCCAATCCTTTTTCCTTAAGCCATTTACTCATTAGGTCGGCAACCTCAATATTATTTAAATCTGAAAAAGGAAAATGGGTATTGCCTTTAATTCCTATTTCAGGAAGATGAATTACAGTAACATCACCGCCGTTTTTGTTTACTGCATCTCGCCATAAACGCGCCATCTGCAGGCGTACTCTCCATCCATCGGCCCCAGGATTGTTTGAAGGACTTTCAGGAATATTATCGCCATAATAAATAACAATAGGTATTTTGGTAAGTTGCATAAAGTCTTTCATTGGAACCGAACTTGCTTCAAGAGCACCCGCTGAACTTGTTAAAGGTGATGGTACTTGCCCTTCAGGAAATAAAAAACCACTACCCGGTTCGTAAGCCACTATTGCTTTGATGTTTTGATTTTTTACGGCAGTGAGCCATCCCATACCACCAGAATGGGAATGTGTAACCAAAATTCCAGGACCTATTTTGTTGAATAATGCTGCAACCGCATCCGAATTAAGATTACTGTCGATAGCACCTAAACTTGGCGTCATAGAGCGAAAGTACTGATTGAGTGTAATAGAATCTCTTGCAAATTGAACACCCTCAAAATAATTAGGCCATACACCTATACGGAAGACATCAAACCATTGCTGTTCATCAGGTGTTGGATTTATGGTAGCTGCTACAGTACTTCTACCTGCATTACCTCTTCTTGGTTGGTCAATCACATAAACAGGAAAGTTTCTGCGGAGAAAAATATTTTGATACCCTTCTCGTCCGTCAGGTGTGGTTTCCCATGTTTTAGAAAACTGACCTATGCCGTGCCACATGACTAATGGTAATTTATGAGCATTTACTGGAATTTGATAAAAAACATAAGCATGGTCACCATGAAAAGTTTGGCCTTCAGGAGTGGGTTTATATGGATCGAATGTACCCGAATTTGTTATTACTTTACCGCCAACAGCAAAACTTCCTTGTTCTGAGATGATCATAGGTTTTAGTTTTGTACCTTTTTGTGCATAAAGGGATGAATTAATCATCGATAACAAACAAAATATATTCCAAAATCGAATTACTTTTTTTTTCATAATTTATATTTTCAAGTTTGTAATCTAATTTTTTTTATTGCTATAAAATGCCTTTTCTATCACATCAAGTCTTGCTTTTCTATGATCGGAAAAATTACCTGGCGTCCCATCTTGTCGAAATTCAAAAACTTCATTTTTATTACTATCATATTTTGGCCAAAGTGGTAGCCCCTTTCCATTTGGATTACCTGTTTTAGCAAAGTTGACCCAATAGGCATTCATTATTTTACTTACTTCTTTATCTTTTTCAGTAAAAGTAATTCCATTACTATCAACTAGATTATCAAATACAAAATTAATCTCAGTTGTATGTGAGGCACCATATCGCATCCAATCTTTCATGGAAATAGGGACGTAAGAGAATAGATATAAATAAGCAGGTATCGATTTTGAAGTAAATGCTCTAGCAGTAAAACGCGCTGGTTCTGCCCAAACTTTGTCTGTATTAACGAGAGTTAACATTTTTGCAAATTCAATACTACCATCAGAATCGTAGGCCGTATTTGCCTCGTTTTTGTAGGTGCCGAATAATGACAATAGTTCCTCTTTTGAATTGGCGTTAACAAAGCCTGCGGGGACCTCTGCACTATTGGACCCAATAATAATGGGAACATTGGGTTGTCTACCAGCTTTGTATGCACTCTCGGCAGTTTCTGTTACTAAACGACCATCAAGTATTGGTCCTGGGTAAGTTGGAGGGCCTCCTTGTCCTGCAGTTTCTTCTCCGCCATCAACAATTTCAGCGGCACTTAATGCTCTTAGCTTCTTGAGAGCTTCGTCATTGTCACCTTCGATATGGTATCTTTTGGCAAAGTTAAGTCCTATCGTTTCAGCTGACACAGGATAATTAATATCTGCATTTTCTTTATCAATTGGACGCCCTGTTAGTACGCCATCTCGTCCACCTCCTGATTCAATAATTGCTTTCTTAAATAAACCTTTTGCTGCGGGTATTGTCAAAAGCGAATGTACTGATACGCCACCAGCAGACTCCCCAAAAATGGTTACATTTTTGGAATCGCCTCCAAACTCAGCAATATTTTTTTTAATCCACTCTAATGCAGCAATCTGATCCATATAGCCATAATTACCTTTGTATTCATCTTGATTTTCTTTACTTAAAGCGGGAAAGGCAAAAAAACCAAGACGCCCTAAACGATAATTGAAAGAAACGAGTATAACGTCCTGCTTTGCAAACGATGCTCCTGTAAACCCATTTCCACCACCACTGCCCCCTACAAATCCACCTCCGTGAATCCAAACCATAA
>CANEXR010000192.1 GCA_947443815.1 Flavobacteriaceae bacterium
AAATAACCTTCGCCTTCAATCACCAATTGTTCATTATCATTTAATAAAAACATATCATTTGGAAAATTATCAAGGGCATAAGCATCATAACCATAATCAATTTCGCTAGTTGCTTTTTCGTTCATAAAGGCTAATAATACTTGACGATGGGACTTGTTAGCAGAATCGTATCCCAAGCGTATCGTTATATTCGTATTTTTTTTCACAGGATCACTACTGTTATTTATAGGTAGTGTTTTACCCGTTTTTGAATCGGAATTTATTTTAAAAAGCGTATTTGAGTTTGCTTCTGTTTCTTTTACAAAACTTCTTTGTGCATTATTAAAGACAATTGTTCCTCCACTTAATGCTTTGCCATACACGAAGAATCCTTGTCCTACAGGAATAAACTGATTGGGAATTTTATCACTTAAACCAACACCATTAATGTAATCAGGAACCACAGGAGGTAATCCACCCGTTAAATTGCGAATGGAATATCCACCAAGATAGCTAGACAATACATGCGAGTTATTATTGGATGAATGTTCCCAAAAGTAGAGTGTTCCGTCGATACCAACATCCTGTAATTGATCAATTGAATTCATGTTATCAGTAATAAATTGATTGGCATCAATAGCAGATGGGTAAGGATTTCCGATTAATAATAATTGGTCTGGGCTAACGGAGTTTGTTGTAATAGTTCCGTTATTTGGTTTACCTACAAAAGTATAGTTTTGAGTACCAGAGCCACCACTCCCTTTTAGTGTGTATCCTTGTCCAACTCTAAGAGAACTATTTTCGTTTATTTGAATCCAATTTGCATATGAATCCGTATTGTTTTCAAATTTATAAATCCAATATCTAGCCAAACTTATTGGCGATGTAGAAGCGCCATTATACCCTGATATCCAAGAAATATTTTGGGGTGTACTTGTAGTTCCATCTTTCATTACTCCAGCAATAGTATAATTGCTATTGTTTGCAGTAGCATTTATAGGACTTACAGGAGCGCTCCAATAATTATAATTGTATTTGTTTTTTTGTCCTTGTTGATCTCTTTCAATATAACCAGTGCTGGTAACATCTAGATCACTATTAGTAGTTTGTACTAATTGTGACATACCAGTTAAATCTATTTTTCCATTTAATTTTAAGTACCAATCATTTTGTATTTTGGTATCATTATTCATTGTAACATTTTTTCCAGAGTCTATAATCATTGCCAAATCAACGTTATTAGTAATTTCAGTAATGTCATGTTGCACTTTTATAATTGACCAATCTTGATCCATAACATCCATGCCTCTAATTTCTTTTGTTGGGCTGTTTACAGCTGTTGCAAAATCACCCGTTCTTTCCGTTAAAAAAGGCATAGGAGCTTCTTGTGCATAAATATTTTTATGATTGTAAATTTTTGTACCTGTTATATCAATTGTAGCAGTACTCATATCATCAATGACATCATCTTTATAGGTATCCATTCTATAATAACGAATCATATTTGCAAAAGAAACTGCTGTTTCATTTGCTTTTGCAATTTCTTTGGGTACAATTGCCCCTTTTAATTGAGTACTGTTTTCGTCAATTTCTTGGTATACAATACGTTGTAATTGAGAATTGGTTAATGCTGTATTAAACACTCGAACTTCATCTATTTTTCCTTTAAAATATTTTGTATTCGTTAAAGGGTCTTTACCAAGTGTCAATAGAGAGGAGTCAGCAGAAATATTTCCTGTTTTGGTTTGGGTTGCTACTAAAGCCCCATTCAAAAACAATTTTATTGTTGCCCCATCATAAATAGCTCCAACATGATACCATCTAGAGGTACTTAAAGCGGTTGCATAAGAAACGGTTGTGCCATTAACAACGGCCTCAAGCTTTTTGTTGTTTGTAATTCGGATTTGAAATTTATCTTGCCCTATAACCACTCCATCTGTTGAAAAACTACTATTTAAATCAATCCATGCCATTAAAGTAGCATTGGCTAAGCCACCAAGAATTGCGGTATTTTGTCCATAATCGTTTCTACCATCAAAATCGAGATATAATTTGCGATTTAAGTTTCTTGGAGAACCAAAATAGGCTGTGTTAGTGTCAAAGCTATCTCTAATTCCATCTTTATCAATATCAGTAGCCCCATTAATTATCCCGTCTCCATCAGTATCTAAACTAGCGTATAATGTTTTGGAAATATCAAAAGTAACTCCATCTGATTTTACATCAATATAATCTGGAATACCATCATTATCTGTATCTAAAAGATAGTTAAGAAAAGGGGAAATAGTAGTACCTTGATTTAAATTTCCATAAGCAATTATAAAATTTGCAGGACTTATTGAAGTTGTCGCTCCACTTACAACACCGTAATCATATATGTCTAGAATACCATCACCAAACCCTTCAACTATACCGTCTCCATTTGTGTCTTTACTCCTGAATACTTCTGATTCTACACCATCACCTCTTCCGTCACCATTAATATCTCCATCACCGTTTTGATACCCTGTTACTGCATTTGTATTTCCAGCACCAGATTCATCAACATCAAATATTGAATCATTATCGCTATCTAAATCTAAATAATTAGGAACTCCATCTCCATCAGAATCTAAAGCAGGTAGTGCAGCGGTAGCTTCGGCACTATCATGCAAACCATTGCCGTTTGCATCAACCCATGTTGCGCTAATTTTCCCTTTTCCATTACTAATATTACCTAATCCTACTTCGACTACATCTTCTATACCATCATTATCAGAATCTAAATCAAATAAATCTGCTACGCCATCATAATCTAAATCGCATAAAGTTTGAGTAATAGTAATATCGTCTAAAGCAAGATCGTTCCCTAATCCTCCAGTTTCATTATTAATGAAAATTACTTTAAAAGCACTTACATTAAGTGTAATTGTAGATGATGTATATTGATGCCAATTGCCGTCAGCATTGATTGCATTTGTAGTAATTGTTGCCAATACAACATCGTTTAAATCTCTAAACTCTACTTTTATATTAGGTCTTAATCGAGTTGCAACACCAGGGGCGTCTGTTCTGTCAAGATTAAGTACCCAAAAACTATAGGTAATGGGTATGTTTGGTAAAGCGCCAGTTATTAGTGCAGTATAAAAAATACCAGGAGTATAGGATGCATTAAACATGGCCATTCTACCGTTAGGATCGGTAGGAGTAGTATGGTCATTTCCAGTATACCAATAGCTAGCTGCCCAAGAGGCTATTTGAGCACTTGGTCCTACTGTATATTTGCCATCATTTAAATCGGTAGTGCTTAAATCGGGACATTCAGGGGTATTCACTCCAGCAGATCCATCTTCATAACAATAACTTGAGTAGGCGTTGTAAGTTGTATTTATTGTAGTTCTTGAACCTGTACCGAAAGTTTCATTAAGAAATTTATAATTGACTCTATTTGCACTTAGTGATTCACAGTTTATTTCTTCAGTATCGTCTTTTATTCCGTCATTATCATCATCAATATCTAGATTATCATAAACTCCATCACCATCACTATCATAAAAAGTTTGCGTACCTGTTCCTTGTATAGTAAAGGTATATGTACCTTCATCACTATCGTTATTATTTATAGTTATAGTGCTGGTTTTTAGTCCGATGGTGGCTGGATTGAATGTTACTGAAAAAGTGGTACTACTAGCACTTGCAACAGTAGCTGGGAAGTTTGGCGCGGTAGTTATACTAAAATCAGTCCCTGAGGCGGTTATTGACATTACACTTAGATTACTTGTTCCAATGTTTTGAATCGTAAACGTTTTAATAATAGTACCCATACTAATATCAACAGATTCAAAATCAGTTAAATCGGTGATTGATGGGGTAGTATCTCCAGTTAGTATATTCGTTGTATTTCCTTGAACATTAATTTCTGGATGTCCCAAAACAAGTCCTATTTTTTCATTTTTTTTAGTATCCAATATGCTTTTTATATTTCTTACAGATGATAAGCTAGCAATAGAATTGTGAATACTACTACTACGTTTTTTTGAAGTTATTTTTGTGTTATTCGAGTCCCATGAAGTGTTATCACTCGTAGCTGAATCGTTTTTTAATCTTGTTACTAAGTTATTATGGGTTTCGGTATCCAGCGTTCGACTTGTTATTGCAGAATTAGTTTTGATTTTATATTCACTTGAAAAGGCATCAATTTTTTCTGTATTATTCCACACTTGAGATTGTGTGTTTTTTATTACGGTTTGATCCATAAATATCCCTGATAATGTATTTTTTTGTGAAAAAGTACATAAACTGATAAATAAAAACAATATACTGACTGCTGTTCCAGTATTAAATAGATTCTTTTTTTTCATGTTTTAAAGGTTTAAAAGCGATGAATAAATGATAATCGTATTTTGGAATTCTATAATTTTTTTATTTTAATCAAGAAAAAGGCATATACAACTGTGTCGAAACTATAGATTAGATTCGATATTAAAAATTTATTTTGTGGTATTGTAAGTTTTTAACAAACAAGGTAGACTGAGATGAGTCGCTCTTGTTTTTGAATAATTCTTCAAAAAAGATTTTAGAGAATGTCTTAGGTAGTACTAATTTATACAGATGTAATTATGATTAAACTATCCTTTCAAATTTCTTATGCTAATTTAATTATAAAAAATTTCTTTTTATTTGTTTTTTCAAATAAATATCTATTAAGAGTGCTAAAAATCGATGAAAAGCGCTTTTTAATAAATATTGTAAGTTTTAGATTTCAATAAATTTAATAAATTAATATTTATCTGTACGTAAAAGATTACTATTACTGCTCTTTATTTTTTTTGCTAATAAATTTATATTAGACATTTGTTAAAGAAAGAATAGAGTTAATTCATTTATTGCTTAAATTTAAAAGAATTAATTTAAAAATTTGAATGATTCAAATACGTTTTTTTATTATTAAAGCCGATTTTTTTAATACTAATTTGAAGTATTAGCATAAAAAAATCGGCTTAAAAATATCAAAAGATGAAAAAGATCTTTTGTGTTAAATTATTATTCACTAGCTTTTTTAATAATATTTTTGTTTAACAATATTTTTTGATTTTCATCTAATAGGTATAAAAGATAAGTACCTTCACTTAATCTTCCCAAACCACTTAGTTGAATTGTTTTGTCAAAAGAATTTTGTTTTTGATTATATATCATTTTTCCACTTATGTCGTAGAGTTGTATTTGAATACTATTTGTATCAAAAGAGTTTGGAAATTCAATGGTAATTTTATCATTAAAAGGTATTGGATACAGGATAAAAGGCGTGTCAGTTTTAACATCAAGGCCCAAGGTATTTCCTTTTTTTGCAGTATTTGTAGGAGTTGTCACATTACAAGCATCACCATAGGCTCCAAACACATTATTTATTTGAGTTGCAATTCGAATAGAATATGTTGTAGCATAATTACCCCCACCAGCTAAGTTTGACAGTTGGAATTTATTAATAGTTGAATCGTAAGTACGAATATTAGTTCCATCATTAACTTCAAAACGATAAGCTTGACCATTTGTCAACGCATTACAATAGATAGGAGTATTTAAAGTTGCTAAAGTGATACCACACTGTGAAGAAGCGACTTTTGAAACAGGCAAAATTAATACGGGAGTTGTCACATTACAAGCATCACCATAGGCTCCAAACACATTATTTATTTGAGTTGCAATTCGAATAGAATATGTTGTAGCATAATTACCCCCACCAGCTAAGTTTGACAATTGGAATTT
>CANEXR010000193.1 GCA_947443815.1 Flavobacteriaceae bacterium
AAGACTATAGTGATTTTGGAAGTAAAGCAGTATGGAAATTAAGTTCAAGATATAAATTTGCTGATGACAAAATTACGCTTAGAGGTTCTGCTTCTACAGGATTTAGAGCACCTACATTACATCAAATTTACACTCAAAAAGTACAATCTTCATTTGCTGCTGGAGGAATTCAGTTAGAAGGAATCATCAATAACGTATCTTCTGCTGCAAGATTAAGAGGTGTTCCAAGTTTGAAAGCAGAAAGTTCTACTAATTACACTGTTGGAATTGGTGTTAAACCATCTAAAGACCTTAGTGTTACTTTAGATTACTACAACATTGGTGTTAAAGACCGTATCGTTTTAGGTGATAAAATTACATTTAGCCCTGGAAACATTCAATCTTTCTTTACTAATGCAATCGATACTAAAACATCTGGTTTAGATTTTGTTGCTAACTATAGAAATATAGCATTAGGGGCAGGTAAATTAACAATCAACGTTTCTGGAAACTACACTATCCAAAATGAATTAGATGGTCCCGTTCGTAACATTGCTAGCGTAGCTGCTGTAAATCAATCTGTATTTGGTGCTACACAAGAAGCTTTATTACTTACTTCTCGTCCAAAATTCAAATATATCGTTGGTGGAGACTTAGAAATCAATAAATTCACATTCTCATTAAACAATACTGTTTTTGGACCTTCAAAATTCAAAAATGCGGATTTATATGACAAAGCACTTACAGTAGAATTCCTAACTAAAATGGTTACTGATTTAGGTATTTCATTCAGAGCAACAGATAAAGTTAGTTTAGCTTTGAATGTAAACAACTTATTTAATGTATTGCCAGAATGGAAATTAAAATCTGATGGAAGCGCTGGTGCAAATGCTATTTTAAATGACCCAGCAACATTGAAAAACCAAATTAATGACTTAACATTCAACGGACGTTATTCTCAAATGACTTACGATGGATCACACTTTAGCCAATTAGGAACAATGTTCAATTTATCATTGAATTATAAATTCTAAAAAACTTTGAAATCTTTGTAAAAGTGTTGAACTTTGACAAAGATTACAACCCAGAAAGGGCTATCATTTGATAGCCCTTTTTTATTTGGGTTATTTTTCCTAATTTTAAATTAAATAGAAAATAATATGGCTCAGCTTTACGAGGGAAAAATGGCAGCAATTTTTGATGCTATGTACCAAACATTCATCAATTATGATGAAGAATATACTTTTTACAACCAGCTTATAACAGAAAATAAGGCAACAACGGTATTAGAAATTGGCAGTGGAACGGGTAATTTAGCCAAACGTTTTCATGAAAATCAGCAAGACTATATTGGTTTAGATTATAGCCAAAGTATGATAGACATTGCTGAAAAACGCAATCCAAATTGTGTTTTCATTCAAGGCGATATGCGTGAATTTAAATTAAAAAAAACAGTAGATGCGATACTTATTACCGGACGTTCCACTAGTTATCTGGAAAGTAATACGGATGTAAATACAACTTTTGAGGCTATACATAAGAACCTAGACAAAGACGGAATTCTTATTTTTGATTTTATTGATGCCAATCGATTTATTCCTTTTATAAAAGCAAATCAAACTGTAGTACATCAGGCCAATTATGAAGAAACCGACTATTACAGAGACAGTAGTTGGAAAACAAATGCTTCAGAAAATTTCATGATTGAATGGACTGCACAGTATTATATGTTAAAAAACGGCTCCAAAGAAATTCTTGCTGATGATTTTTCAATACTTCGCGTATTTACTTTAAATGAAATACAATTGTTTTTGTATTTAAATGGTTTTGAAATCCTAAAAATAATTGACCGCAAAACCTATGCCTATGACACTTATGTTATTGTGGCTAAAAAAGTAGCGGCTAAAAAAAATCCTGAGCATTAACTCAGGATTGTATTGTAACTAAAAATAGTCACTATGCTATTCGTTATGTAAAAACGCTTGTCTGTTCAACAAGGTTTCTTCACTTTCAACATGATTATCATCAGGAATACAGCAGTCTACTGGACATACTGCGGCACATTGAGGTTCATCATGAAAACCTTTACATTCGGTACATTTTCCGGGTACTATATAGTAAACTTCGTCTGAAATGGGAGTTTGCGCTGCCTCTGAATCTACTTCAGTTCCATCAGGCAAAATTACTTTTCCACTTAGTTTTGTTCCATCTTTATATCTCCAATCATCAGCTCCTTCATATATTGCAGTATTTGGACATTCTGGTTCACAAGCCCCACAATTGATACATTCATCTGTTATTATAATTGCCATATTTTATAGTCTTAAAGTTTTGAAAATCTAAAGTCCTAAGTTTAAAATACATCCAAATGGTTTGATTTGACCATGTATTGACTTTCGACTTTATTATGCTTATTTTTGTGCAAAATTACAATCAAAACTATTCATAAGCAAACATTATGACATTAGAAACAAAAAAAAGTGTTTTTGTTGCATTAGGTAAATTCTTAAGCCAGTTTTCTGAAGGCAATACTATTAAAAAATCGGACGTATTATACAATGATATTTTTTTTGATGATTGTATTCATTTAATTCAATTATCACAATCTCATAATGGTTGGTATACGCCTGAACAAGTTTATTTTTCTTTGCAATCTTGGTCAGAGGCTTTAAAGGAAGAATCCTTAAACCAATGGCTTTCTGGGTATACTTTCGATATAAAGGAATCAAAAAACATAGCCTTAATTTTAGCTGGAAACATTCCTTTAGTGGGATTTCATGATTTTTTATCCGTATTAATGAGTGGTCATCGTGTTTTAGTAAAAACGTCGTCGAATGACCAACATTTACTCCCTTTTTTAGCAAAATACATGATAGCTATTGAGCCAAAATTTAAAGACAAAATTACTTTTGTTGAAGGTAAATTAGATCATTTTGATGCTGTTATTGCCACAGGAAGCAATAATACAGCTCGCTATTTTGAATATTATTTTAAAGACAAACCATCTATTATTCGCAAAAGCAGGAATTCAATTGCGGTATTAAATGGAGAAGAATCCAAAGAACAGTTAGTGGCCTTAGGAGAAGACATTTTTAGGTATTTTGGTTTAGGATGTCGAAATGTATCCAAATTATTTGTTCCAAAAGGTTATTCGTTTGATGCTTTTTTTGAAGCAATTTTTGAATACCAAGATATTATCCAATATGAGAAATACGCTAATAACTATGATTATAACAAAGCAGTTTTTCTGATGAGTAATTTCAAGTTATTGGACAATGGTTTTTTGACTATAAAAGAAGATGTGAGTCATGCATCGCCCATTTCGAGTGTTTTTTATGAATTTTACGATAATCTGGGTGATTTACAAAAACGTTTATCCTCTGAAAGTGAGCAAATTCAGTGTATTGTAAGTAATAGGCTAATTGAAAACAGCATTGCTTTTGGACAAAGTCAAAGTCCTAAATTATGGGATTATGCGGATAATGAAGATACTATTTCGTTTTTGTTAACAATAAAGTAAAAAAATGTTTAATTATTTCGAATTATTTAACGCTTTTTAAACTCCTATTGCCGAAATTTGCATTTTTAAATTTTGGACATAAACTACACCATGAAAAAACACAACTACAGCGCAGGACCTTGTATTTTACCACAAGAAGTTTTTGAAAAATCAGCACAAGCCATTTTAAATTTTAATGATTCGGGCTTATCGATTTTGGAAATATCGCACAGAAGCAAAGATTTTGTTGCGGTTATGGATGAAGCAAGAGCATTAGTTCTTGAATTATTAGGATTAGAAGGTAAAGGATATCAAGCCCTTTTCCTTGCCGGAGGAGCTAGTTTAGAATTTTTAATGGTTCCTTACAACTTGATGAAAGAGAATGGGAAAGCAGCGTATTTAGATTCAGGAACTTGGGCTTCGGCTGCGATTAAAGAATCAAAATATTTTGGAGAAACGGTAATCGTAGCTTCATCAAAAGATCAAAATTACAATAATGTTCCTAAAGGATATACGGTTCCTTCGGATGCGGATTATTTTCATTGTACGAGTAACAATACCATCTTTGGTACACAGATGAAAGAATTCCCAGAAGTGGGGGTGCCGGTAGTATGTGATATGAGTTCGGATATTTTTTCACGTCAATTGGATTTTTCAAAATTTGATATTATTTATGCTGGTGCACAAAAAAATATGGGCCCTGCTGGAACTACATTGATTGTAATAAAAGAAGAAATTCTTGGTAAAAACGGTCGAGTTATTCCAAGTATGTTGGATTATAGCAAACACATTAAAGCAGAGAGTATGTACAATACGCCTCCTGTTTTTCCAGTGTATGCATCTTTATTGACCTTACAATGGTTAAAAAACCTTGGTGGAATTGCTGCAATCGAAAAAATAAACGATGCAAAAGCAGCTTTACTTTATACTGAAATAGACAGAAATCCATTGTTTAAAGGTGCTGCAGCTGTTGAGGATCGTTCAAACATGAATGCTACTTTCTTATTAAATGATGAGGCTCATGCACCAATTTTTGATGCTATGTGGAAAGAAGCTGGAATTTCAGGATTGCCAGGACATCGTTCAGTAGGTGGTTATAGAGCGTCTATGTACAATGCATTGCCACTAGAAAGTGTTCAAGTATTGGTGGATGTTATGAAGGCATTGGAAGCAAAAGTTTAGTCAAAAAACAAATAACCTAGCCCCGATAGTAGTGAAAATCCTTTATTGTTTTTCTTTAAAACAATAAAGATTGTAACGGATAGCGGGAAATAGCTCCAAAAAAAATAAATTAATATGAGGATTTTTTCCTCGCAATGATAAAAAAAATGAAAGTATTAGCAAACGACGGAATTTCTAAAAGTGGAATTTTAGCTTTGGAAAAAGGAGGATTTGAAGTAATTACTACAAAAGTAGCGCAAGAACAAGTGGCTAATTTTGTAAATGAAAATAATGTAAGTGTTGTATTAGTTCGTAGTGCAACCAAAGTTCGTAAGGATATTATTGATGCGTGTCCTGGACTTAAAATTATTGGTCGTGGTGGTGTTGGTATGGATAATATTGATGTGGATTATGCTAAAAGCAAAGGGATTCATGTTATCAATACGCCTGCCTCGTCATCAGAATCTGTGGCAGAATTGGTTTTTGCGCACTTGTTTTCTGGTGTTCGTTTCTTACATGATTCTAATAGAAATATGCCTCTTGAAGGAGATTCTAACTTTGAAGGTTTGAAAAAAGCGTATGCAAATGGAGTTGAATTAAGAGGAAAAACTCTGGGTGTTGTAGGAATTGGTCGTATTGGTCAAGCTACTGCAAAAATGGCTCTTGGTTTAGGTATGAAAGTAATTGCTGCGGATATGTTTATTCCTCAGGTGGATGTTAAAGTTTCCTTTTTTGACGGTCAATCAATTACTACAACAATTGTTTCTCAATCATTGGAGTCATTATTTCAAGAATCAGATTTCATTACATTGCACGTTCCTGCTCAAGATGGATACATCATTGGAGAAAAAGAATTGGCTATTATGAAAGATGGTGTAGGTATTGTAAACTGTGCTCGTGGTGGGGTTATTGATGAGGTAGCTCTAGTAAAAGCATTAGATAGTGGAAAAGTATTATTTGCTGGTTTAGATGTTTTTGAAAACGAACCAACTCCAGAAATGACGATTTTAATGAATTCAAAAATATCATTGACTCCTCATATTGGTGCTGCAACTGGTGAAGCGCAAGATAGAATTGGAAC
>CANEXR010000194.1 GCA_947443815.1 Flavobacteriaceae bacterium
CACCAAATCCTTTAGGTTTGATGGATTGTACAAGTTTTTTCAAGCGATCCTTTTCTCTTTTGTCTTCTATTTTTTGAGAAATAGAAACGCGGTCAGAAAACGGAACCAAAACTATAAATCTTCCGGCAAGAGAAAGCTCTGCGCTAATTCTTGGTCCTTTTGTAGATATAGGTTCTTTGACGACTTGTACTAAAACAGATTGATTGGCATTCAAAACATCGGTAATGGTGCCATCTTTATCTATTTCTTTTTCAAACTGAAAGTTTTTTAGGGAGAAATCTTTTAATTTACCTGCGCTTACAAGTTTTATGAATTTCAGTTGGGAAGATAAATTAGGTCCTAAGTCGTGATAATGTAAAAAAGCATCTTTTTCGAAGCCTACATTTACAAAAGCGGCATTAAGTCCAGCAACTGGTTTTCTTATTTTGGCAATAAAAATATCACCTACTTGGAAGTTGCTTTTTTCTTCTTCTTTGTGTAATTCAATTAGTTTTCCATCTTTTAATAAGGCAAAATCTACGAAATCAGAACTAGATCTAATGATTAATTCTTTATTCATTTGTAAATTTTTATCCGTACTTATTGGTTGTCGGTTGTTGATTGTTAGTTGTTGGTAAATCCATCAACTATCAACTACAAACCATCAACTTTTCAGCAAGGATGGATTAAACAATAATTTAACAGGTATTGAACCCGGGGAGTAGAAGACTTTAAGATACTAGATTAATAGATAATAGACCGTTTCGTCTTTTATCTTTTTGTCTTTGCTCTATTTGTCTTTGCTCTATTTGTCTTTTTCTCAATTTCAATGAACGTTTAAAAAGAAAAAAGTAGTTTAAAACTACTTTTTCTTTTTGTGACGGTTAGCTCTCGCTCTTTTCTTACGTTTGTGAGTCGCTACCTTATGTCTTTTTCTTTTTTTACCACTTGGCATATCTTGTAGATTTTATGATTAATTAATATTTTATTTCGCTTCGTTGTTTATCTTCACTCCTTCTACAAAAACTTTTGCAGGCTTAAAAGCTGGAATGTTGTGTGCAGGAATTTTGATAGTTGTATTCTTAGAAATATTTCTTCCTGTTTTTTCAGCTCTAGTTTTAACTATAAAACTTCCAAAACCTCTTAAATATACATTGTCTCCAGTTTCTAATGAAGTTTTTACTTCATTCATAAAGGTCTCTACAGTTGCTTGAACATCTCCTTTTTCAAGACCTAATTTTTCTGAAATTTTTGCTACGATATCTGCTTTCGTCATTTTCTTTCCTATTTATTATGTTGTACTATTTTTTTGAGTTTGCAAATATATGAATTTAAAAAACAATTATTCAAGCTAATTCATTAAATTTTAATCACATAAACTTTTACTTTTGCGTACAAATAATTAACAATGAATTTTTCTAACCTGCTGATAAAATGGTATTTACAAAATAAACGCGATTTACCATGGCGAAATACCACTAATCCGTATCCGATTTGGCTCTCCGAAATCATGTTACAACAGACACGAGTAGCGCAAGGAATGCCTTATTTTCTCTCTTTTACAACTGCTTTTCCAACGGTTTTTGATTTGGCTAATGCCGATGAAGAACAAGTGCTTAAACTTTGGCAAGGATTAGGTTATTATTCTCGTGCCCGGAATTTGCATAAAACCGCACAATATATAGCAACCGAATTAGCAGGAGTTTTTCCTGATAATTATACTGATTTACTCCAACTAAAAGGAATTGGTGATTATACAGCGGCAGCTATAGCTTCTTTTTCCTATAATGAATGTGTTCCCGTGGTTGATGGAAATGTGTTTCGAGTTTTATCCCGTTATTTTGATATTGAAACTGATATTGCACAGGCTTCCGCCAAAAGAGAATTCGCTGCTCTGGCTTTTGATTTGATGCCAAAAGACAATCCTGCTATTTTCAATCAAGCTATTATGGAATTTGGCGCTTTGCAATGTGTTCCTAAAAGTCCCAATTGTGGCATTTGTGTTTTTAACGAAAGTTGTGCCGCATTACAAAAAAAGAAAATCGACCAACTGCCCGTAAAAACTAAAAAACTAAAAGTAAGGAATCGCTTTTTTAACTACCTTGTTGTAGCAGATGAAAAAGAGCAAACAATAATTCAAAAAAGAGTTGATAAAGGAATTTGGCACAATTTATATGAATTCCCTTTGATAGAAACCGAAAAAGAAGAAGATTTCGAAACTATTTCAGCCCGTATTCAAGATGCATTTTTCAAAAACAACACCATTCTAACTATTGGCGCATGCCATGAAAAAAGTATTATTCACAAATTATCACATCAGCATTTGCATATTAAATTCTGGAAAGTACAGCTATTGGAAACTATTGAAAATGGGATAGATTTAGAGACTTTAAAAACATTTCCTTTTCCAATTGTAATCCACAATTTTATTGAAACGAATTAAATTAGTATTTCCAAAAAATGTATCTTTGAAATAAATACCATTACAGAACGATGAACGGAACACTAAATAAGGTCATGCTTATAGGTTATCTTGGTGACGATGTCAAAATGCATTATTTTGATGGAGGGAATTGCATTGGGAGATTTCAATTAGCAACTCATGAAGTGTACATCAACAAAACTACCAATGAAAAAATAACTTCTACAGAATGGCACAATCTGGTAGTTCGAAATAAAGCGGCCGAAATTTGCGAAAAACACCTTTCAAAAGGAGATAAAATATATATTGAAGGACGAATAAAATCCCGCCAATGGCAAGCTGAAGATGGGTCAACTAAGCATACCAGTGAAATTCAAGTAACCGAATTTACTTTTTTATCAACAAAAAAAGATGCTGAAAACCGTCAAATTGCAAGTCCTGAATCATCAAAAAACACTAACTTTGACCCGCAAAATAACGGTCTACCTATTAATGATTTGCCGTTTTGATTGTTTAACTAATCTCTATTAATTTGGACCCAGAGCCCAGTATCGATTTTACATATACTATAGACACTACATTAGTATTTGGTTTTCTTGGAATATTTGCTTTACTGCTTTGTTCCGCATTAGTTTCGGGTGCCGAAATTGCTTTTTTCTCTTTGTCACAAAAAGACATTGATGAAACGATTCAAGAAAATGCTTCAAAAGGAAAAATAATTGCTTCCCTTTTGGAAAAACCCAAAAAACTATTGGCGACACTTCTTGTAGCTAATAACTTTATCAATATTGGAGTTGTAATCTTATTTTCATTTGTAGGCACCGAACTGTTTTCAGCAATAACCTCAGTTGTTTTAAAATTTATTCTAGAAATTATTGTTGTTACTTTTTTAATTTTGCTTTTCGGCGAAGTGCTGCCAAAAGTCTATGCGAGCAGAAATGCAGTTAAATTCACAAAACAAATTGCTTATCCAATCGCCATTCTAGATAAAATTCTCTCTCCAATAAGCTTGCCTATGAGAGCGACAACACTCTATTTTCACAACAAACTAGGAAAGCAAAAAACCAATTTTTCCGTTAATCAATTATCGCAAGCCTTGGACCTGACGGATTCTGAGGAAACTTCTTCCGAAGAACAAAAAATACTAGAGGGAATTGTTTCTTTTGGAAACACCGATACCAAGCAAGTTATGAGTCCAAGAATTGACATTTTTGCCCTCGAAATTGACGAAGCCTTTACTAATATTTGTCCGAAAATCATCGAAAAAGGATTTTCCAGAATTCCTGTTTACCGAGACAATATTGATCAGATAGAAGGCGTTTTGTTTGTCAAAGATTTACTTCCTCACATCAACACTAATGATTTTGACTGGAGATTACTCATTAGAGAGCCCTTTTTTGTTCCTGAAAATAAAAAACTTGACAATTTGCTAAAAGATTTTCAAAACATGAAAAGCCACTTAGCCATTGTTGTAGATGAATATGGAGGTACTTCTGGATTAGTTTCTTTAGAGGATATAATAGAAGAAATCGTAGGAGACATCAGTGACGAATTTGATGATGAACATCTTAATTTTTCTCAAATCGATGATAAAAATTATATTTTTGAAGGCAAAATAAACTTAAAAGACTTTTACCGAATCATTGCTGTTGATGAAGAACTATTCGAAATTAAAAAAGGAGAGGCGGAAACTTTAGCAGGATTTATTCTTGAAATTTTAGGCAATTTTCCAAAAAAAGATCAAAAAATAATTTTTAAAAATTGTGTTTTTACTATCGAAACCGTTGATAAAAAACGCATCAAACAAATAAAAGTAACCCTTGAGTAATTTTATCTAAAACTAATTAAAGAAATGAAAAAAATATGGTTTTTTTTTAAAATTTTAGAAGCGCAACCAAAATGAATATGGAAATACTAAAAAGAAAAATCTTCCGCAACGCAACAATAATACTATTGCTGCTCCATTTGAGTTGTAAAGATGATGTTTTACCCAAGCCTTCTAGCCACTTGAGACTGGATTACCCTGAGGCAAAATATGTTCATTTTGAAAACAATTGTCCTTTTGTTTTCGACATGAACTCTGAGGCCATTATCAAAGGAGAAGACGATTGTGGATTTGCCATTTCCTATCCTAAGATGAAAGCAACCATTTATTTGACCTACAAACCCGTAAACAACAACATTAATACGTTATTGCGTGATGCTCAAAAACTAACGTACGAACATGTTATAAAAGCAGACGACATTTTAGAACAACCTTATTTAAACCCTGCCCAAAAAACATACGGAATGTTTTATCAGGTAGACGGAAATGCAGCAACCAATTCCCAATTTTACGTAACTGACAGTATCAAACATTTTGTTATTGGATCGGTTTATTTTTATGCAAAACCCAATTTCGATTCGATTATGCCTGCAGCAAGTTATGTCAAAAATGATATGCAACGTCTAATGGAAACTTTGAAATGGAAGTAATTCCTAAAAAAGTATTCTATTGCTTTACTTTGAGATAGCGTTTTTCGTTTTATAATAGTCAAAAAATACAACTCTAATTTTAATTATTTGCAGAAATAACACAGTTGTTCGTTATTGAGAAATTTTTTTGACACTCAAAATTGCCTATGAGTTATTGATTATTTCAAAATTGAAACCCCTGTATTTATCCATTAAATTTGACATTTTAGGAAGCATTCTTTATTTCCATCTTGCCATTGGTAATAAAAAAGTAGCGCCATTCCTATTGGCGATTTTACTCTGAAAAGTCATTTGGTTTTTTGTTTTATTCAATAGCATTCAAGGCACTTGCTAACACAAAATATTTTTTTCATAAATACTGTCTTTCAATTATAATGTTTCAAATCCAAAGAAATTAGCCATAGCTTTTTCAAATAGTAACATCCTCTTTTATTTTAAATTTCATCTGAAAGCATAGTTTTCTATATTAATTTGATTTTTGTGTTTACTTTTGCAATCTAAAATTTAAATCATGTATAGAAGTCATACTTGTGGCGAACTAAATGCCACACATATCAATACAGAAGTTACTCTTGCCGGTTGGGTTCAAAAATCTCGGGATAAAGGATTTATGAATTGGGTAGATTTGCGGGACCGTTATGGAATTACTCAATTAATTTTTGACGAAAGTCGTTCCGAAAAATCCGTTTTTGAAGTTGCTAAAACACTAGGACGTGAATTTGTAATTCAAGTTAAAGGAATTGTTATTGAGCGGGAAGCCAAAAATAAAAACATACCAACAGGTGAAATCGAAATTTTAGTAACTGAACTAACTGTTTTGAATGCTGCATTGAC
>CANEXR010000195.1 GCA_947443815.1 Flavobacteriaceae bacterium
AAATATTTCTATGAATTCCTGAAACCATTAGCCGATGTAACGAATTTAACCGAAGCGGATTTTGTAGATTGGGGCAATGCCGATAACTATGTAAAAGCTGTTGGAGTTGGAGAGTGTGCGGGCGTTGTAATTGATTTAGTGGCCACATTATTATTGGAAGCCAAAGACAAATTAATATTTGCACAAGAAGCTTTTGAAGAGGGAAAATGGTCAGATTCTATTTATTTAGCGTATGCAGGTTTAGTAAATGGAGCAAAAGCTATACTATTGTCCGAAAATCAAAAAACAAATCACCACGCTGGAATTATCGATTTGTTTGACACTGTTTTTATTGAAAGTAAAAAAATCGAAATGGAGTCAAGTTTCAAAGATTTAGTGTATCAAATTAAAGCGAATGAACCCTCTGAAGCATTTGCACAACAATACATTCAAGAAGGAGCTGCTTTTTTTGATAAAATAGAAAAATATAGAGCAAAGGATTTAGCGGATGCATAATACAATAAAACCCAAAGTAACTTTAGTAGGCGCTGGTCCTGGAGATCCAGATTTGCTGACTCTGAAAGGAGTTAAAGCACTTGCTGAAGCGAACGTGGTTTTGTTCGATGCTTTGGCCAATGAAGAAATAATGAATCACGCGCCCAAAAATGCCATAAAAATATTTGTGGGAAAAAGAATTGGAGCACATGAATATTCGCAAGACCAAATCAATCAGTTAATTGTAGATAATGCGTTTACGTATGGTCATGTGGTTCGATTAAAAGGAGGAGATCCATTTATTTTTGGCCGTGGGAGTGAAGAAATTGAATATGCAGAAAGTTTTGGAATCCCTACCTTTGTGGTGCCTGGAATTTCATCAGCGATTGCAGTTCCCGCTTATCAAGGAATTTCTTTAACCAAAAGAGGTACCTCCGAAAGTTTTTGGGTCATTACTGGAACCACTTCAGACAGGAATTTGTCGGATGATGTTGCTCTTGCAGCACAATCGTCAGCAACAGTAGTGATTTTGATGGGAATGAGTAAATTAGCTCAAATTGTGGCGTTATTTCAAAAAGAATGTAAAGGAGAAATTCCCGTAGCGATTATTCAAAACGGAACTACTTCACAAGAAAAAATAGGAGTTGGAACAATAAATACCATTCAAGATGTGGTTGCCGAAAACAGATTAAGCTCACCTGCCATAATCGTAATTGGAGAAGTGGTTAAAGAAAGCAATAAATTAAAAGGTTTTTACGAAGCGTTTCTGTCAAAAGAAATCTAGATATAAATAAGGAAATGGATAAAGGAAAAGAGAATACGGAAGAATCGCAAATTCAAAGCTCAAAGGACATTGCCCAAAGCCAAGAAAGAAACGAATTATATCCCATATTTTTAAAACTACATAACCTCAATGTACTTATTGTAGGTGGAGGAAACGTAGGTTTAGAAAAGCTATCTTTTATGTTGAAATCCAGTCCTAATGCCAATGTTGAGGTAGTGGCACCAAAGTTCTTGCCTGAATTAGAAGCTTTAGCCCAGAAACATCCTTCAGTACAATTGACCTTTAAAAAGTTCAATCGTTGGATGCTTCGCAAACGCAACATGGTCATCGCTTGCACTGATGATTTGAAAGTAAATAAACGAGTGTATGATTTGTCCCGAAAGCGTTACTTGATTTGCAATATTGCCGATACTCCGCCCTTGTGTGATTATTATTTGGGAGGGATCGTAACCAAAGGAAATGTGAAAATCGCCATTTCGACTAACGGAAAATCACCGACAACAGCCAAAAGATTACGAGAGTTTTTTGAAGAAATCATTCCAGAGGATATTAATAAAATGGTCGAAAACCTCAATGAATATCGCAAAACCCTCAAAGGTAATTTCGAAGAAAAAGTGCAAAAGATGAACGAAATTACCGCGTCACTTAAAAATAAATAAATTATATAATTTGCTAAAAGCCCTGAGCTGATAGCCCAAAGCCCATAAAAAATGGTTAAAACAGACATACTTATAATAGGAGCCGGACCAACAGGTTTATTTGCAGTTTTTGAAGCAGGACTATTAAAACTAAAATGCCATATTCTAGATGCCTTGCCACAAGCAGGGGGACAACTTTCGGAATTGTATCCAAAGAAACCAATCTATGATATTCCTGGATTTCCAGAAGTATTAGCTGGGGATTTAGTAGATAATTTAATGGAACAAATCAAGCAATTTGAACCTGGTTTTACACTAGGAGAACGTGCTGAAACAATCGAAAAACAAGAAGACGGAAGTTTTATTGTAACTTCAAATAAAGGCAAAAAATTCCACGCACCCGTTATTGCTATTGCAGGTGGATTAGGAAGTTTTGAACCAAGAAAACCCCTTATCGAAGACATTGAATTTTACGAAGATAAAGGAATTAAATACTTCATCAAGAATCCAGAAAAATTCAGAGACAAGCGAGTAGTAATTGCTGGAGGAGGTGATTCTGCTTTAGACTGGAGTATTTTCTTGTCAAACGTAGCCTCAGAAGTCACTTTAATTCACAGACGAAATGAATTTAGAGGCGCTTTGGATTCTGTAGAAAAAGTACAAGAATTAAAAACATCTGGAAAAATCAAAATGATTACTCCAGGAGAAGTAGTTGGATTGAACGGTGCCGAACATTTAGAATCGGTAATTGTCGAAGAAAATGGTGCACAAAGAACCATTCCAACAGATTATTTCATTCCGCTTTTTGGATTAACTCCAAAATTAGGTCCTATTGGAGACTGGGGATTAGACATCGAAAAAAACGCTATCAAAGTAAATAATGCATTGGATTATCAAACTAATATTCCAGGAATTTTTGCCATTGGTGACGTAAATACCTATCCAGGAAAATTAAAATTAATCCTTTGTGGATTCCACGAAGCCACATTAATGTGTCAAGCGGCCTACCAAATCATTAATCCAGGCAAAAAATATGTGTTGAAATACACAACAGTTTCTGGAGTAGACGGATTTGACGGAACTCGAAAAGAAGCACCAAAAGCAGTAGTGAAAGCTATTGTGTAATTTTTAGTAATACGTTTATAAGATTCTGAGAATCCAAGATTTTGAAGAACTAAAGCTCAAACTTGTAATATAGTTTGAGCTTTTTTATTTATATCTTTGTATAACATAAAAAGTATTGTGTCATGAATCTAGCAACAAGAAAATATAATTTTATTCAGGAATTATCCAAGGTAGATGAAAGTCTTTTAGAAAAATTGGAGCTGTTGGTAAAGGCAAGCAAAAAGGATTGGTATAATGAATTGTCAGCAGAAGAAAAAGAAGAAATTGAAATTGGAATTTCTCAAGCTGATAGTAATGAATTGGTGAGCCATTCAGTAATTATGGACAAATTCACAAAATGGCATTAGGAGTTAAATGGACACTACAGGCAGAAAAAGGATTAGACAGTGTGCTTTTTTATTTGGAAAAATTCTGGTCTATTAAAGAAATTTTACAATTAGAAGAAAAAATAAAACAAGTTACAAGTATAATAATTCATTATCCTGAATTATTTCCAAAATCAAAAACGAACCAAGATTTACACAAAGCAATTATAGACAAAAATAATTATCTGGTTTATAGAATAAACACTAGGACGGGACGAATTGAAATTGTTAACTTTAGAGGTACTAAACAAAAACCAAAAGGTTAAATTAGTTTAAAATTGTAGGATTGAGGTAGTAATTGACAATTATAAACAATTTAAACTTTAAAAAAAAACTTGCAAGTGTTAGCGCTATGTCTTTACTTTGCACTGTTCCTATTTTTATTGAAAGTTATCACGAAAGGCGGAGGGAAAGACCCGATGAAACCTTAGCAACCCTTTACCTTAAAGAAGGTGCTACATTCTACTTTATTCTGAATTTATTTTGGAACCAAAAGATAGATAACACAAGAATACGTTACGGTATTTCTTAACCTTTTCCTGACAACATTTAATATTTTTTAGAGCGAATAATTTGGCTTTTTCAGCCGAAAACGTTCCTGCTGTACGCTATATCTTTTTTTATTTTATCTGTTCAGGGTTTTCTGAACAGATAAAATAAAAAAAGGATGCCGCTACCATCAGGGCTAAAAGAGAGAATTAGGTTTTTTTGGAGAAATAATAATCAATGCTTTGCGCCAAGCGTTTAGCGGTTTAAAATAAGTTATGGCAACAATTCAAGAAGAAATAAAAAAGAGAATACTCGTACTCGATGGAGCAATGGGAACCATGTTACAGCGCTACAATTTTTCGGAAGAAGATTTTCGTGCAGAACGGTTCAAGGATTTTCCACATTCTCTAAAAGGGAACAATGATTTATTGTCGATTACGCAGCCGCAAGCCATCAAAGCAGTACACGCTGCCTATTTTGAAGCAGGAGCAGACATTGTAGAAACCAATACTTTCTCAGGAACCACCATAGGAATGGCCGATTATCATCTGGAGGAATATGTTTATGAACTCAACTACGAATCAGCTAAAATTGCCCGAGAAGTAGCCGATGAATTCACCGCCAAGAACCCAAATCAACCTCGTTTTGTAGCCGGTTCCATCGGACCAACAAACCGAACAGCCAGTATGTCACCAGATGTAAATGATCCAGGATACAGAGCCGTAACCTTTGATGATTTGCGCATTGCTTACAAACAACAAGTCGAAGCTTTATTAGACGGCGGTTGCGACTTACTTTTGGTAGAAACCATTTTTGACACCTTGAATGCTAAAGCGGCACTTTTTGCCATCGAAGAAGTGAAAGACGAACGCAATATTGCTATTCCAATCATGGTTTCAGGAACAATAACGGATGCATCAGGAAGAACACTTTCAGGACAAACGGTAGAAGCCTTTTTGGTTTCGGTATCGCATATTCCGTTGTTGAGCGTAGGTTTTAATTGTGCTTTGGGAGCGGATTTATTGAAACCCTATTTGCAAACTTTGTCGCAAAATACGTCATTCAACGTGTCCGCACATCCTAATGCAGGATTGCCAAATGCCTTTGGAGAATACGACGAGACTCCAGAGCAAATGCAAGCTTTCATCAAAGAATATTTAGACGATAATTTAGTAAACATCATAGGAGGTTGTTGCGGAACAACCCCAAATCATATCAAATTGATTGCAGATATTGCAAAGGAGTATAAACCGAGAGTTTCGACGGCGGTGATGTAGAATTAGTATAAGCTTTGTCAAAGCTGCGTAATTGCACAATGCCCGCGTGAGGGATAGCAGTGAAAAGCCCACAGATCAATGGAGTGCTAACGGAATTGGTCGAGGACTTGTAGCGAATAGCCCGACCCTTGTGGTCACGCCCAAAATGTGATTAATGAAATAATATAAAAGGAGTATGACTAAAACAGCCGCAGTAAAACTATTCGAACAAAAAAACGTACGTTCTGTATGGGACGATAGCGAAGAGAAATGGTATTTTTCTATTGTGGATGTTATGTCAGTCTTGACAGATAGTCAAAACCCGCAAGTTTATTGGAGAGTTTTGAAAAAAAGATTGCTATCTGAGGGAAACCAAACCGTTACAAATTGTAACGGTTTGAAAATGCAAGCTCCTGATGGCAAAATGAGAATGACCGATGTCGCTGATACCGAACAACTTTTCCGTTTAATCCAATCCGTACCCTCACCAAATGCAGAACCTTTTAAACTTTGGATAGCCAAAGTAGGAAGCGAAAGATTAGATGAAATAGCCGACCCC
>CANEXR010000196.1 GCA_947443815.1 Flavobacteriaceae bacterium
TAGATTAAGGTTTTTTGTCAACACATTTATCGCTGGAATTATCACGTTAATTCTTTTTATACCTGCCACAGAATTATTTATTGCCACAACACAAATCAAGAATTTTTGGATTCCGGCACCAACATTAGATGCGTACACTTTAATTTTCAAAGAATTTTTTGGAAATTCAGAGCTAGTGTTACCTATGGTTGGCTTTCTATTTTATTTTTATGTTCTAAAATTATCCAAAACCAAGAATTTTGAAGTGACTTATAAATCAATAATTGATAACCGTACTGTATTCAATTTTATTATTTTGCTTCCTTGGATTGTAATCGTAATTCTAATTCCGTTAATTCGTTCTTATGTCACCATTCCAATGTTGATAAGCAGGTATTTTATAGTGGTTTTGCCCGCTATTATACTTATTCTTTCTATTGGAATTTGTCAGTTCAATAATAAAGTAATTCGGATTACAATATTGTCTATATTTTTTGTTTTTTCAATGACGGATTTGATCATTGTAAAAAAATATTATAGCATGGTGAGCAAAGCACAATTCAGAGAAGCGACTAATTTTATTATCAATAATAATACAAATAACACGCCAGTAGTCAGTAGTTTAGCGTGGTATATGCCTTATTTTTTAAAAAACGGAAAAACAAATTTTGTAATTATTGATAAACCTCTTGAAAATTATATTCTTGAAATGCAGCAAGACACGACTAAAATCAAGCCTTTTTGGTATTTGGATGGTCATGGGAGAGAATATACATTGAGCGAAGCCAGTCAGAATTTTGTGAATAATACCTTTTATATAGAAAATAATTTTGATGGGGTTCAAGCTTGGACCAAACATTTTATTTTATTAAAAGATGTTCCTAAAACGGTAGCTATTTCAAAATTCAAGAAGTTAAAACCAACTAATGGAGATAATTTTTTATACAATTTAGAAACATTTGATACCAGTACCTCTATTGTAAAAATTTCAGGATGGGCCTATTTTGAGAAGCAAGATGCCACTAAATCGGTTTTGTATTTAGTACTTATAAAAGACGGAATTGCCCATCGATTACAGTCCAAAAAAGTGCTTAGAGATGATGTTACCTCTTATTTCAAGAGTGATTTTGATTTGAGCAATTCTGGTTTTAATGGGACCGTCGATGTAACGACACTTGAGGCAGGAAAATATGAACTGGGGTTATACTTAACCAATAAAGATTCCAAAAAAGAAGGACTTGTTTTGACCGGTAAATACGTTGAAAAACAATAAATTCTTAACTAAAAAACTATGGATTATAAAAATAAAGCATCTAGTTATTATTCCAATATTAGACACGAATTGATCAGTCTAATCGATTCAGGAAAAAAAGACTTAAAAGTTCTAGAAATTGGTGCAGCCTATGGTGAGACTTTATTTTATTTGAAACAAAAAGGAATTGCTATTGAAGCTGTTGGAATTGATATTTTTGAAGATAAAAAAAACCGTCAAAATTATAAAAATATCGATCGGTTTATCTTTGGAAACATCGAAGAATTAGACTTTCCGGAATTCGAAAATTATTTTGATTTAATCCTTCTTCCAGATGTTTTAGAGCACCTTATTGAGCCACAAATTGTTCTCAATAAAGTACATCAATATTTAAAAAAAGAAGGAGAAATTATTGTAAGTATGCCGAATATTCGTCATTATTCTGCCATTAATAAAATTGTGTTCAAAGGCGATTTTAGGTATGAAGAATCAGGTATTTTTGATTACACACATAGGCGTTTTTATTGTAAAAAAAACATCCAAATTTTATTAGAAAAAGCCCATTTTAAAACAGTATATGTAGAAAGTTCCATTAAAAATTTTGAAGGAAGGTCTTTCGCAAAAATAGTCAATAGCCTAACCTTTAAAGTATTTGAAGAATTTTTTTCTGTTCAGTACTTTTTTAAGTCAAAAAAAGTATAATTTTGCCACTAAAAATAGATAAATGATGAAATCAAAAATTGTAATTGCAAGTTTATTCCTATCAGTTGTTTTGTATTCCTGTAAAGACACTAAAAAAGAAGAAGCCACAATAACTGAAAAACCTCAAACTTTTGATGTTACCTTAAACATGGTTGTTAAAAACGACGATAATTTTCAGTTGTACTATACTGATGAATCAACCTTAGATTTTGATGATAAAAAATCATTTTTTGTTCCTGTAAAGGGATCTGAAAACCCTCAAGATATCGTTTTTCACTTTCCAGAAGATGTAATTCCAAGTAATTTAAGAGTGGACTTAGGAAATAACGATAAACAAGCGCCTATGAAATTTAACAGTTTCAAAATGAGTTATTATGATAAGACTTTTGAATTGAAAGATTCATTAGTAATAGTAAATTTTGTGATTGGTGATCAATTAAAATATGATAAAAAAACGGGAATCTTAACACCAAATCAAGGAGATGCTAAAGTGTACGATCCTTTATTATACCCTCAAAGTAATTTGAAAGAAGAAATTCTTAAATTGATAAAATAAATTATTTTTTACCATAACTAAAAAAGTTACCTTCGTAAGAGGTAACTTTTTTAGTTATATTAAAATCTAAATATGAATGTATTGTCCGATAGTTTTAAAAAAATCATCTCCACATCAGGAGTGAATTTTGTTTTTAGAATATTTGGGCTCTTTACTTCCTTCTTGGTAACTATAATTATTAGCAGATTATTTGGTGTGGGTGTTTATGGCAACTATTCCTTAGTTTTTACGATATCCCAAGCAACAGCATTATTATTTACGCTAGGTATTCCCAATACGCTTATAAAAATCATTGGAAACCATAACTTTACCTATTCCAAGGCCAAAAAGCTATTAATAAAAGGACTTAAAATTGCATTATTATTTTCGCTATTTCCAATATTTTTTTTTTATTTTGGAGCAGAATTGTTATCCAATAAAGTATTTGAAAACCCTAAATTGATTCATTATTTTTTGATCGTTACGCTTTCTTTACCCTTATTTATTGTTCATGAAATTTTTCTGTATTTTTTTATTGCCACAAAAAATTTCTTGAAATTCAATTTATTCATGTTTGTAGTCCCAAATGTTTTACTACTCCTTTTTCTTTTTGGGTTTTACTATTTTGACAAAAGTGGTCATTATACCTTTTTAGCTTTTGCATTAGCGATTCTGCTGACCGTTATTGCAGCAGCAATTACCATTTTTGAATGGAAACCAGCCAAAGAAGAACTTTCTTTTACAACCATTGAATTGCTAAAAACAGCTTCCCCTTTATTATTCAGTGGATTATTGCTTTATTTGTTAAATTGGACCGATGTCATTATTCTTGGAATTATGGTGGATGATACTCAGGTGGGAATTTATAATATTGCTTTCAAAGTTGGTAGTGTTGGTTTTCTAGTTATTGTTTCAGTCAGCACGATTATTACGCCAAAAATAGCGGAATTGTATGGACAAAATAATATTCCAGAACTAAAAAAACTCATTCATAATTCCACCCGATTGATTGCTATTTTATCCATTCCAATTGTGGGAACACTACTTATTTTGAATAAATACATTCTTTCGTTTTTTGGTCCAGAAGCCATTTTAGGTAGTTCCACACTTATAATTGTATCTTTGGGAGTGCTTTTTAGCGCTATGGCTGGTAATGTGGACCAAATATTAAACATGACAAACAATCAAACTGTTTTACGCAATATTACTATTGTCTGTTTTTTTATAAATGTGATTTTAAATGTAATTTTAATCCCCATTTATGGTATTGAAGGTTCTGCATCGGCCAGTTTAATTACAAATGTCTTGATTAATCTTTTGTGTATGTATTACATAAAAAAGAGATTGGGTTTTTACACTTTATTTTAGAATGAAAATAGAAGTATCGGTAATAATCGTAAATTATAATGGACTGAAATATTTAGAAAACTGTTTCCATTCCTTAAATAATTGTCTCAAAAACATAGCGTTCGAAATTATTGTTATTGATAATAATTCAACGGATTCCAGTTGTGATTTTATAAAAAAAAACCATCCGGAGTGCATTGTATTAGAATCCAAAGAGAATTTAGGCTTCGGAAAAGGGAATAACGAAGCCGTTAAAAATGCCAAAGGCGATTATTTACTCTTAATCAACAATGATACAATCCTCTTAAATCATATAGCACCTATTCTTGAATGTATAAAAAAAGATAAAAAAATAGGGGTAATTGGAATTAACATGCTCGACGCAAATAAACAGTACCTTCCACCTTCTGGAAATTTCCCAAATGTTCAAAATATGTTCTATATGAAAAAATTATTTCAAACTGGAACAGAATTTCAAACTGGAATTTTTTCTAAAGAAAGTTATGAAGTGGATTGGCTTGGTGGCTCTTTTCTTTTTTTAACCAAAGAACTCTATGAAAGAATTGGTGGTTTTAGCGAGGATTATTTTATGTACGTTGAAGATGTAGATTTTTGTAAAAAAATAGCAACTCTTGGATATAAAAGGATTTTCCTCCCGAATATTAGTTACATTCACTTTGTAGGATTCGATAAAACTAGAAAACCATTGCTCATAAAAGGGTTCGAAATTTATATTTCAAAGCATTTTACAGGCTTAGAAAAAGAAATAGTTTTGACCGCTTTAAAAATTAATAAGCTTGTAAAAAGAATAAAAAAGTCGTTTTCCCTGGATTAATCATAAAACCTTAGAAATTAGATTATCGAATGAAATTAAACGCCCAAAAATACTATACATCACTCTTTGTAATTGTACTTTTTTTACAATTGTATTTACCCTCATTTAGGGCAAATAGTATCCTACAATTAGGAGTATTAATGCTGTTTTTTTTCCTAGAAAAAGTATCAATTTCAACCTCATTTTTAAAACAATTAACACCTTTATATTGTATTTTGATAGTTGGCGGAATTGGAACTATAATTTATAATTATTTGTTTTTTAATGTTTTAAAGGATATAATCCATTTTATTAAACCCATTTTAGGAATTGCAATTGGCTATTTATTCTATAAAAAAATAAACAATTTCAGGTATTTTATAAAAACAATTGTGCTCTCTGGTTTGGTTTCTGCTCTAATCCATTTTGTGATTATTATTAGATATGGTGGTTTGGTTTCAGGTTCGATAAATGAGATTAGAGAATTCGGTCGCGATAATTTTTTAGAATTATTCGCCTTGTTTTTTTTAGTTTTTTATGCAAAGTTTCAATTAGAAGCTTTGTTCAAAAAGACAATTTATACCCAAATAATAATTATAATATTGCTGGTGTCCAACAGTCTTTATTTTTCAAGAACAATGGCAGTAGTTGCAATTATTCTTTTTCTTTCTTTGAAAGGGTATACTTTATTGACTCAAAAATCAATAAAAGTTATTGTTGGCGTATTCATAATGATAGGGTTGTTTTACGGAACACTATTTTCGATAAAAATAGACCGTAATAAACCAGGAATTCAAGCTTTTCTATATAAAGTAAAAATTGCACCTACAGAAATCTTTAAAACCAATATCGATAGAGAAAACCACAAAGATTTATGGGATCATTGGCGCGGTTATGAGGCCAAAAGAGCCTTTGCTTTAATGGGTAAACATCCAGAAAGTATTCTTTTTGGTACGGGTCATGGTTCTTTAGTTAATTTAAAATTTAAAGCCCCATTAGGAATCGACGGAAAAGGCATTCAATA
>CANEXR010000197.1 GCA_947443815.1 Flavobacteriaceae bacterium
AGACATCAGGTGCGACACACACTTTTGATTTAACAAAAAACACATCTTATATTCTTTCAGGGATTAATCTTGCTCAAACCCCTTATGGGTTATTGGATGATTTACCAGCAGGAACAATTGTCTCTTATCATTTAACAAATTCTGATGCAATAAATAATACGGGTGCTTTACCAGGTCTTTATACAATTCCCACTTCACAAAATGGAAAAACTATATATGTAAGAGTTAGTAGCCCTTTATCCAGTTGCTATGAAATTCGTTCTTTTCAGCTTCAAATAGTTCCGGCACCTTACATTGCTTCGGTTCCAGTTTCAGAAACACAGTGTTCTAGATCAACTGCTGATTTAAGAGCTGACTTTGATTTGAACAATCAAATTGCATTACTATTAGGACCTCAATCTTCAGTTTATAATGTAGTCACTTTTTTTACCTCTTTATCTTCAGCTACAAGTAACACGAATGTATTTGGAATATCACCCACAAGAATACTTAGAACCTCCACAATAACGCTATGGGTTCGGTTGCAAAACATTTCAAATACAGATTGCTTTGTCACCACAAGTTTTAAGCTTACAGTGATACCACTTCCTAGGGTAGATGTGGTTCCAAATACTTTTGTATGTACTTCGTTTAAACTACCACCATTAACTATTCCCGGTACAGAATATTGGAGCGGAATAAATGGGACAGGAACCCAGTTTTTTTCTGGAAATACCATTAATGCGACAACTAGTTTATATACTTTTAATAAATCTAGTACTTGTTTTAACCAAAATCTGTTTAATGTAACAATTGCCGATTTGCCTTCAATAACGCCTAATTCAGTGGTTTACTGCACACAGTATAAACTTCCTGCATTGCCTTATGGGGATTATTATTTGCAAAGTGGTGGTTCAAAAACGGTTGGTAATACAAAATTAGCAGCAGGTTCCTATATTAGCAGTTCAGGCTTGAACAAAATTTATGTCTGGTTTGAGGATACTAGTGTGGTGCCTTCGTGTGCTAAAGAAACTTCATTTAATGTTACAATATTACCTTTTGTCCCTTTACCTGATTACAACAATCAATTTGGATGTACTACATATACGTTACCTGTAGATGGTAATGGAGGAACTTATTATTCGGGTCCTAACAAAGGTCTCCCAATACTTCCAGCAGGAACAATTATTAATACAACTACTCCTATCTATGTTTATAAAGAAAGTGGAACCAATCCAATTAATTGTACTTCAGAAAAATCATTTACAGTATTCATTGGACTTTCGAGTATTACATTACCTACAGATATTAATTCTTGTTCTACTTATATTTTGCCTCCATTAGTTGTCGGTGAATATAGAACAGCTGCTGCGGGAGGAGGTTCTCAGGTAACCGCTGGGACTCCTATTAATAGCAATACAACACTTTGGTTTTATGTTTCAGGAGAAAACTGTACAGATAATTTGTCGTTCATTATCACTATTACTATTCCACCATTACCCATTATGTTGGATACAGGTCCTTTGTGTGATTTATATTATTTACCAGCTGTGGCGCATTCTGGAAATTATTATACTGGACCACATGGAACAGGAACAATTCGTCCAGTTGGTTATCCAATAACAAGTACTCAAACAATTTATTTTTATGACAAAGCAATTACAGGAACCTGTTATGTTGAAGAAGATTTTATAATTACAATATTTCCATCACCACTTGTAGATGCAAAACCAGTGGAAGTTTTGCAATGTAATCAAAGTTATATTTTAGATGATTTAACAAACGGAGAGTATTATGAATTTTCTGGAGGCCCCTCTCCATCAAATCCAGTTTTACCAGCAGGATATGAAATCAAAACTTCAAAGGACATCTATGTTTATGCTGCGGCGGAATCTCCTAATAGTTGTGTTTCTGAATATAAGATAGAAATCACAATTGTAAATACAATAGTAAATCCCATAAAAGATGTTTTTGCTTGTGATAGTTATACACTTCCACCAATAATAGGGTTGGGTGATTATTATACGGCTAGTGGAGGCCCAAATGGACTTGGGGTAAAATTGTCAGCTCCTTATACACCAATAACAACAACCACAACTTTGTATGTTTTTGCAGAAGATAATAACAGAATAAAGTGTTCTGACGAAACTGTTTTTACCGTGACGATTTACACTACTCCAATTGTAGCTCCAATTAATCCAGTAACCGTTTGTGAGTCTTATGTTTTGCCAGCATTAATTCCTCCTGCAACTAAATATTTTACGTCGCCGGGTGGACCAATTGGGACAAATATAGAAAAGTTTGCAGGAGACCTAATTACTTCATCAACTACACTTTATGCTTATGCTTATACTGGAGACAGTGCCACAAAACTATGTTATGATGAGCAGCCCTTAGTTATTACTATTAAATCAAAACCAATACCAATATTAGATATTCTTCCTATTTGTGTAGATATTGAAACGGGTGTTATATATGATTCGTACCTTAGTTGTAATTATAAATCTCCTTCCTATTCTTTTTTATGGAAAAAAGAAGACGGATCAATAGTGAGTACTACTGATAATTTTTCAACGAAAATTCCAGGAAAATACATACTAACAGTTACTGATTTATCTTTAGGCGGTTGTACTTCTGATAATATACCTTTTGAAATTTTAATTTCATCAAGACCTGCACAAGTGACTTATGAAACAAGTGGTTGGTTTTCTAATTCCCAGACAATTACAATACATGCTACACCCTATGTAGGATATGCTAGCAATTTTTTGTATGCATTAGATAACGATTTGCCGCAACAAAGTAATATTTTTACTAATGTAAAATCAGGAATTCATGAGGTTATAGTCAGTGATGCTAATGGTTGTGGATCATCTCCGACGCCCATCTCAATAAAATTGATTAGTAGCCCTAAACTATTTACACCTAATGGGGATGGTTATAATGATATTTGGGATATTGTTGGATTACAAAGTCAGGACAATCCCAAATTATATATTTTTGATAGGTATGGTAAGTTACTGAAGCAATTATTTTTAAATGGAGAAGGCTGGGATGGAACTTATAATGGTCAAGCAATGCCATCAGATGATTATTGGTTTACAATATCTTATTTAGAAAATGGTGTTCCTAAAGTTTATCGGTCTCATTTTTCATTGATTAGGTGATTTTTAAAATAGAAAGTATATTACATCTTTTCACATACAAAAAAGGGATACTACTTTTTCAATAAAGTACTATCCCTTTTTTGTATGTGATTAATCAAGAATACTATTCTGTTTTTCCTTTTTCTATCTCTCTTTTTTTTTGCCAAAAAGAAGTTTGCGAAATATACAATCCCATAGGGGTAAATCCAGTAAATCTTTTTCTTTTATATAATGAGTCCAGATACAAACCTCCAGGCCAATTATTGGGGTGATCAGCGTTATCCAAAACTATCCAACCTCCTTTTTTTAATTTCGATAATGACCGATTTATACATTCGTTGCGGTTATTAAAATCATTTGCCCCATCAACTATGATTAAATCAAAGCTCTCATTTTTTGTTTTATCAAGGAATTTCCATGTTTCTTCTTTTTGTATGTTTTTAAAAGAAAACGCTTTGATAACTTCTTTGTCAAAAGAGGCCGATTTAGCATGATCACGAACTGTTTTATACCATATTTCATGATGTTCAATGCTGGTAACATTACACTTTTTTTCAAGAAACCATAATGTCGAATTTCCAGAACCAAATTCTAATACTTTTTTTCCAGGGCTCAAAATTTTATCCAAAAAAGCAATTGCTTCATATACAATAAAGGGTATTGGTTTCTCAATGATATAATTTTTTTTAGCTTGTCTATAAGTTTGTATTGCTGGCAACAAATATTTAAATGAGGACAGATTAATAGTATTCCATTCAAAATCCGTGAATCGCAATGAAGCTTTATGGGAGTATTGTTTTCCTTTATCATTCCATGAAACGGTATAGGAGCCAGATAGTTTATTGATTTTTTTTTCATAGAATGTATTAGCAGGAACATTGAACAAACCTTCCACCAATGCAATTTTTTTCTCAAGCAAAGTAGTATATTTCATAATCAAAATATTTTCAGGTTAGTTTGTGTTAATATTTATATGCTTGATTAGTATGCCTTTATTTTTAACATTATTTATTAATGCCCTTAATTCATATTGAGATTTAAAATTAGTTTCAAAACAGTATGTTTTTTTTGTATTAATAAAAAACAAGTCTTTTTTAATACACACAAGAAAAGAAAACCGTTATATGGCTTTATCCCATATACTTAGTTTATTGTACTGTTTATATTGGTAAGTTGTTTTTCTGTTATCTTAAATAAAGACTTTACTTTAATATTATCTCTGAGCTTTAGAAAAGGGAATTCGATATAACGATACATTAAAATTGAAAAAATAAAAAGGAGAACCCAATAAGTAATGTAAATTAAAAAATAACCTAAATTTCCTAATGCAATAAATGATGCTGTCTTTTGGAAAGGCACTAATACATTTCGAAGTAAAAAAGATAAATTTATTAAATACATAGAATAGGATATAATACTTATTATGCGAATCCATTTTGTTAAAAAAGGATAAGGCAATTCTTTAATTGTAGTTAAATAAGGTATTGCAAAAAAAGCGATAAGACATTCTAAATGAGATCTTAAAAAAATATTATATACCAATGTATGAAAATTTATTTTTGGAATTATAAAAGATAAAATAACACATAAAACGGCTAATTTCATGCCCTTTTTTTCTAATTTCAGCCATATATTTGGCACGTATTTTTGTAAGTAGACTAACAAAATTCCTAAAGCAATTGAGTTTAAACGGGTTGCAACAATTCTTCTATAATGGGCGTCCCAATCATCAAGGCCAATTGCATTTTGATATTGATAAAAAGTATATAATATTGGGCCTATAAAAAACAATAGTATCGTAATACTAAGAGCCCTTTTTATATTTTTAAAATAGCCTAAAAAAACTAAAATGACCAATGGAAATAATATATAAAACCATTCTTCAATAGATAAACTCCAAGATTCGGAAAAGAAGAAGTAGGCTGGACCAAATAAGTTTTGGAAAAAATATAAATATTTTAAATAGTCCAATTGAAATGTTCCGTTTCCAAAAGCAAATAAAATTAGAATTAAATAAGTAAAAAAATAAGCAGGCAATGTACGAAGCCATCTTCTCATCCAAAATTGACCAATTGAAAAATTATTTTTGCTTAATTCATTTACTAAAATACCACCTATTAAATACCCGCTCAAAACAAAGAAAAGAGAAACTCCATCAAATGCCGATATAAATACATTATGTATTGAACGATAATTTGGGGAGACTAATAATACACCATGCCCATACACAGTTACCAATATCGCAAAACTACGTATTACGTCTAACCCAATATTTCTCTGCGCATTTTTTGACAAAATATACTCAATACAATTTTTCATCTTAAGAAGATTAATTAATAATTATCTATTTTGTTTTTTATTTTTTTTCTAATTTTTTTATAATCTCCTTCCATTTTTCTAACTGATTAACCACTAATAATAGTCTGATTACCACCCAAAAAATGAATAATATAGTGAGTATTATTAAAGTAGTTGAAAAGGAAGAAATTAATCCAAACCCAACAAAAA
>CANEXR010000198.1 GCA_947443815.1 Flavobacteriaceae bacterium
AAGTGATTTCAAGAATTGGATTGATTGATATTAATTTTCTATTTCGGCATTAATATCTAATGCGCCAAACTTCCATTCAGGATTGATCTTTTCTGAGTCGCTTGGTTTAATGAAAATGATACTTGCTACCTTCTTGATTTTATCACTTAAAGTATAAGTGTCAATGTATTTTTGCAATTCGTCATACGGTTGGTTTTTGCTTTCAGGATGATCTGTAAGTACACCAATTTTTAGCAAATCTTCTGGTGATGCAATCATGGTTTTTAAAGGGGAATTTTCAATGTTATTTTTATAAAAAGCATCTAGGATAAACTTCTTTGTTGTAATAACAATTACTCCAGAATTAGAATCATATCTTTTGCTAACTAAAGAATCTTTATACACTGTTAGTGTCGAAATATCATCTGGATTTATAGCTTCCATTTCTTTTGAAATGTCTAGCATAAATCCAATTTTTTTGGCGTCTAAAACAATTAGTGGGTTTTGTGTGCTTTGCGCAAAAGAGACAGTTGATAGAAGAAGTAAGGTTGATATAAAGAAATTTTTCATTTGTTTTTTTAACCAAAGATAAGCGATTGTCTGTAAAATCAATTTTCGAAACTTAAAAAAAAGAAAGGTATTTTATGAATTTTTGAAAACAAAATTATTTTTTAGAATCAAAAATTATCTTTAAATTTTAGTTTAGGTTATACTATTTAATTTATTGATTATAATGGTTTTAAAATTTAATTATAGATTATGTCTATGATGGTTTAAGCCTTTAAAAATTCTTTTCGAATACCAATTAATATGAAAATATACAAAGTAAAAAAGATAAAAAAGGGAATGGTATATTCGATTAAATGTAGCGGTAACATAACAGCAATAATAAGCAATTGGAATCCCAATCCATAAACAGAAAGCATTGTCATAAACCAATTTGGAAATGTTTTTACCTTGTAGGCTTCTTTGTCTAAAGTGTGGATTATTTTATCAAAAGTGCCATAAACAATGGTGTAAATTCTAAACAAAATATCCACAGATTTTTGACTTTCTCCTGCTAAGGCTCTAGGCGATTTGTACTCGAATATTTTGCTGGTGGAATCTCCTCCTACAGATTTATTACGCAAAATAACATAATAATAATTGTATAAAGTACCTTGTAATTGAATCCCAATAAAAGCCAAAAGGGTCAGCCAAATAGTTGTTTTAGATACGTAGCAAATGGCTATTAAAAGTATAAAGTTCAGAATGATATCAAACACACTGTCCAAATATCTGCCAGTATAGGAAGGAGTGTTTTTTAATCGGGCTAATTCTCCATCGGCAGCATCAATAGCCGATTTTAGGATAATGAAAAACCCAGCATAAAAATAGTGATTTTGTAAAATGCAATAAACCGCCACAAGTCCTGAAACACCAAAAAGAAGTGTAACATGAATCGGTGTGAATCGCGTATTTTTTAATAGATTGGCAAGTAGTTTTCCAAAAGGTCTCCCATAATCCGATAAATCCAAAAATTTATCTTGAGCAGCAAGTTTAGACATTTATGTTTATAAACAAAGAAATGCGACAATATAGTCAGGTATAGTATAGGCTTATTTTGATAATCGATGCAAGCTAAACGTCATGGCAGTCAGCAAAAAGAAGGCCATTACTTGATGCGTTAATCCAAGCCATAAGGGTACACTATATAGCAAGGTAAAAACACCTAATGTGAATTGCAAAAATACAATAATTACCAGTGCGTTAATTCCTTTTTTTTGAGTTAATGTAAGAGTGTATTTTTTGCTTTTAAAATATAAAGTGAGAATAAGCCCTACTACCACATAAGCCATTGTCCGATGTACAAATTGCACACCACTTTTTCCTTCTACAAGGTTTAAAAATAAGGTTTTCTGTTCGATAAAAACACTGTCATGAATAAACTGTCCATCGCTCATTAAAGGCCAATGATTGTGGATTAAACCTGCATTTAGACCTGCAACAAATCCACCATAAATAATTTGTATCAATAAAAAAACCAACGTAATTCGAGCTAGTTTGCGTAACGGTTTTATTACTTCTGTTTTATTGGGATAGACTAAGTCTAAAGCTACCCAAAGGGTGTATGCAAATGTTATAAATGCAAAAGTAAGATGCAAGGAAAGTCTAAAATGACTTACATCTGGATTGTCAATTAAGCCGCTTCGTACCATAAACCAACCCAAAAATCCTTGAAAAGCACCCATTCCTAGAAGTACTCCGCATTTTTTTATTGTATCTTTAGAAAGCCTTTTTTTGATTAAGAAATACACAAATGGAGCTAGAAATGCTAAACCTATAATTCTGCCTATAAAACGGTGAAACCATTCCCAAAAATAAATGAATTTATAATCTTCAAGGGTAAAATCATTATGGATATTAATCTTTTGATATTCTGGAAATTTTTTATATTCCTCAAATGCCTGAGACCATTTTGCTTCTGTTAAAGGCGGAAAAGTATCAGTAACCAAATGCCAGTCGGTCATGGATAATCCTGAATTAGTTAGTCGGGTTATTCCGCCCACAACGACCATCATAAACAATAATAAACAGCCAGATAACAGCCAAATTATAACGTACTTATTTTCTTTTTTCATTGTATGAAACAAATTTTTTGCAAATGTATTTTAAATTCAACTAATTTTTAATTCAACAAGCGTTAATCTTTAAGCCTAATTTTTCTCCTCTTTTCAAAACAAAATCATAAGCAGCTTGATATTCATTTGGAATTTCGCCTTCTATAATCGCTTCTTTTACCGCTTCTTTTAATACCCCAATTTCTTTGGATGGTTTAAGATTGAAAATCTGCATGATTTCTTCCCCAGTTATCGGTGGTTGAAAATTACGAACCTGATCTCGTTCTTCTACTTCTACAATTTTCTTTCGGACAATTTCAAAATTATTATGGTATTTCTTGAACTTGTTTGGGTTTTTGGTTGTTATATCTGCTTCACATAGTGTCATTAGACTTTCTACATCTTCGCCAGCATCAAAAACTAAACGGCGCACTGCTGAATCCGTAACGGTATCTTGTGATAAAACAATAGGCCGCGAGCTCATCATTACCATTTTTTGGACAAATTTCATTTTGTGGTTTAGTGGCATGTGCAATCTTTCGAAGATTTTTTTAGCCATTTTTCCACCCAAAAATTCGTGACCATGAAAAGTCCAGCCTTGTTTTTTGCTGAATTTTTTGGTTGGTGCTTTTCCAATATCGTGTAACAATGCTGCCCAACGCAACCAAACATCATCTGTATTTGGACAAATATTATCAACGACTTCTAAAGTATGATAAAAATTATTTTTGTGGGTATGCCCTTCAATTTCTTCTACTTGATTCAAAGCAGTCAATTCAGGGATAATAATATCTAAAAGTCCCGTTTTGAACAACAACAAAAATCCAATCGAAGGTTTATCCGTCGAAAGAATTTTATTGAGTTCATCAACAATGCGTTCTCCAGAAATAATTTTGATACGTTGCGCGTTTTTGGTGATGGAATTTAATGAATTTTCATCAATTTCAAATCCCAGTTGATTAGCAAAACGAATGCCTCTTAACATTCGAAGCGGATCATCAGAATAGGTAATATCTGGATCAAGTGGCGTTTTTATCACTTTATTTTTTAAATCCAATAAACCATTAAAAGGATCGGATAATTCACCAAAACTAGCAGTATTTAAAGATAATGCCAATGCGTTTATAGTAAAATCACGTCTGTTTTGGTCGTCTTCTAATGTTCCGTTTTCTACAACAGGATTACGGCTTTCAAGATTATAGGATTCTTTTCGGGCACCTACAAATTCAATTTCGGTATCTTCAAAACGCAACATCGCAGTTCCGTACGTTTTAAAAACTTGAACTTTTGGTTTTTTGGGAAGCAATTGAGAAACTTTCAATGCCAATTCGATTCCACTACCAACGGCAACAATATCAATGTCTTTTTTGAAATCTCGCTGAAGTAATAAATCTCGAACAAAACCACCAATAACATAACTATCCACGTTAAGCTCTTGGGATGCTTGTGTGATTACTTCGAATATTTTATTATTTAAGGATTCTTTGTAGTTCATTCGGTCAGTCACTAATTTATTTTTTTTGCCGCAGATTCACAGATTTTTTTATAAAAATGATTTAAGCTAATTTTTTGACATTACGATTCGTTTGTGTTCTAATGAGGATTTGTTGAAATTTACTAAAAGAGCTAATTCACTTTTAGATACTTTTAAATAATTTAAGCATTGAGAAACATGACTATTACTAAATGATTCACAAGATTTTATTTCAAGAATTATAGTATCGAAAACTACAAAGTCAGCATAAAATTTATGTTTTAAAATTGTATCTTTATAATGCACTGAATATTCTTTTTCTCTTTCAAATGGAATTTTAGCATTATTAAATTCAAATTCTAATGCATCTTTATATACTATTTCTGAAAATCCTTTTCCAAGATTTTTATGTACTTCAAATAAAATTCCAATTATTTGATATGTTTCTTCTTCAAATAAATATTGAGACATAATTTTTTTAAATCTTTGTTAATTCATTTTATAAAAAATCTGTGAATCTGCGGTAAAAAACTATTTCCGAATCACTTTTACCTGAGCATCATTAGTCAACTTAATGATTGTTGATGGTTTTCCTGCAATTTTTTCGCGATGCAAATTTACAACATAGTCCACACCTTTTATAATTTCTGGGCTAATATCTTTGAAAGCAATTGGAGTAGGTTGACCAGAAATATTGGCAGATGTTGAAACTAATGGTTTTTTCATCTTTTCCATTAATTTAAAGCAAAAAGGTTCTTTTACAATTCTGATTCCTAAAGTGTTATCTGTAGCAATTAAATTTGGCGCCACATTTCTTGGTTTGTCTAAAACTAAAGTCGTTGGTTTTTCGGATAAATCAATGATTTGCCACGCTACTTCAGGAATATCTTTAAATACATTATACATCATTTTTTCGCCATTCATCAAGACAATCATGCTTTGGGTTTCAGCTCTTTGTTTGAGTTTATAGATTTTGGCGACAGCCTCGGGATTTGTAGCGTCACAACCAATTCCCCAAACGGTGTCGGTAGGATAGAGGATAATACCGCCTTCTTTTATGATTTCGTAGGCGTTGTGGATTTCTTGGTTCATTATGTTTTTAGGATTTAATAAATAACTTTCTATTTTTGTGAAGATTAATTATTTTACAAAGATAGCGATAATGACAAAAATAAAAACGATTGCAATTATAACGACTCATTCTTTCGGCTATATTGACTTTTTAGTAGATAAGTTAAATTCAAATGAAGATGTTGATTTGACTTATGTTAACATTGATAAAATTCCTTTTCATCATAAAAATAAAACTTCAAGAATTATCAATTTTTTTTTGAAACTTTTTTTATTCCCTGGTTTAAAAGAAAAAAACAGAACAGATTTTATTAAAAAAACATTTATAAAGAAGCCTTTGTTTGATCAAGTATTAATTATTCGTCCGGATAAGCTTCAAAAAGAGGTTTTGTTTTTTTTGAAAAATAGTACTATTAGAATGGATTGTTTTTTATTTGACGGAATTGAAAATTTTAAAAATCAAAAAAAAATATTATCTTATTTTGACACAATATTTAGT
>CANEXR010000199.1 GCA_947443815.1 Flavobacteriaceae bacterium
TGATGCTAAAAATGGTGGATTTATAGGGCAAATCGATTTTAATAATCAGCCCAATGAAACTTCCGAAAAAGGATCGGTTTTAAATGCTCGATTGCTTTGGTCCTTTTCTGCTGCGTACAAAATATCTAAAAACAAAACACATCAAGAAACTGCGAAAAGGGCCTTTGAATACCTTTCAACATTTTTTTATGACACTACATTTGGAGGTGTTTTTTGGAGTTTAAATTATGATGGAACACCAAAAGATACCAAAAACCAAATTTATGCCATTGCTTTTGTTATCTATGGAATGTCTGAATATTATAGTATTTCGAATGATGAAAAAGCATTAGAAATTGCTATTGCATTGTATAAAAAAATCCAAGAACATAGTTACGACCCGATCAACAAAGGATATTTAGAAGCTTTTACTAGAGATTGGAGCCCCATCGATGATTTGCGTTTGAGTGCAAAAGATGCCAACGAAAAAAAGACAATGAATACGCATCTGCATATTGTAGAAGGATATGCCAATTTGTATAAAGTCTGGAAAGACGAAAGTTTACGACAGGACATCATCGGGATATTAGAAGTCATTGATACTTATTTTATCAATACCGAAACGGGGCATTTGAAACTTTTTTTTAACGAAAATTGGATTGAAAAACCAGATGTTATCTCGTATGGCCATGATATTGAAGCAGCATGGCTCCTACTACAATGTGCGGAAATTTCAGAAGAAACCACATTGATTGAACGCTATAAAAAACACGCCATTCAACTTACTGATGCTACCAATGAAGGGATTGACAGCGATGGTGGATTATGGTATGAATTGGATCCAAAAAACAATGAATTGGTAGCCGAAAAACATTGGTGGCCACAGGCTGAATTGCTTATTGGTTATTTTAATGCTTATCAATTAACCGATAACAAAATCTATTTGGAGGTCGTTTTAAAAAATTGGGAGTTTATAAAAAAATACATTCTTGACACCAAAAATGGCGAATGGCATTGGGGAATAATGGCCGATTATTCTCTAATTCCAAAAGACAAAGCAGGGTTTTGGAAATGCCCTTATCATAACAGTAGAGCTTGTATTGAATTGATTTACAGAATCGAAAATAAATTAATAAACACGCTATAAAAACTTTTAGAACGGATTATTTTATAATTTCCTTTAAATATAGTTGCATGAATTCATGATTAATTCTTAGCTAATTTAAAAAAAGGTATTGCAAAATCATCTTTAAATTTTTAAAATAACGCTTATGAAATCAGCCCTTTTACTGTTCGTTTTATTTATAACTTCCGTAATGTTTTCACAAAAAAACCTTGTTATTAACGGTGGTTTTGATCAAAATACGGATAATTGGTGGGCTGATAACCTCAACCAAAATGCTGTTATCAAAAAAGTAGGAACAGGTTCCTGTATGATTGTACAATATGTAGGCAAAGAATGGAAAGGAGGCGACCAAAAAATAAATATTCCCAAAGGAACTTATGCCATTGCGTTTAGCGCTTATGTAAAAGGAGATGCCATACAAGGCGGCGAAAGTTACGGAGCAGGAATAGTAAACGCTGAGTTTCTTAATGGAGCCGACAAGCAAATTGTTTCCGAAAACATAGCACAAGTAAAAGGAACAATCGATTGGAAATTGTATTCAAAAACAATTCTTATTCCAGAAGGAGCAAAAAGAGTTAAACTATTAATTGCTTTGCAAAGCACGCCAGGAACTGTTTTTTTTGATGATATCAAAGCCATTCCTGTAACCGAAGAAGAGTATAAAAAAGTAATGCAAGCCGAAGTAATGGCACAAACAACAGCACCTTTAACGGGGGAATCATCCTTAAAAATTTTAGAAAACACAAATTTTGAAGAAGGTTTAAAAAACTGGAATGGTGCTGGAATTATTTCTGAAACAGACAAAAAAGAAGGCAATTCGGCTGTGTCTATATCATCATCAACTAATGAATGGACTGCAATAGATCAAATTGCGGATATTCCGAGCGGTACAAAAACCATTGAAGTTTCGGGTTGGCTTAAAGCCAAAGAGATTCAAACCGGAAAAGACCCATGGAACAATGGGATGTTTATCCTTGAATTAACCCGTGATGGAAAAGTAAAAACAATAGACGATCAATTGATAGGAACTCTTACTGGCACAACAGATTGGACGTACTTCAAAAAAAATATTCCCATTCCCTTTGGAACCAAAAAATACAGAATTATGCTGGCTTTGAGTAACTGTACTGGAACTTTATTGGCCGATGATGTCCAAATTAAAATGCTATCTGAATAAGACAGGAATAAATTGGTTTGAACTTAAAAACAGCGAATACGTTTAATTCTATCTTAAAAAGTTCCCTCCATTAGTTTAAAAAATCAGTTTTCATAAATACAATTCGCTTTTGATATACTTAATAACACTACAACAAAATGAATAATTCTATTATAAAATATTTTTCAATTGCAGTTACTGCATTGTCGCTAAGTTGCTCATCGGGAGCTGATTCTACTCCGGTACCAACCCCAACTCCTACTCCGACGCCGACTCCTGTGACCGATGTGTTAACAACTCAAAATGCTAAAGATTATGTTGTGGATAAAAGCGCAACTACCGAAACACTTGCTTTGTTTTATAATTTAAAAAAACTGGCAAAAACAAAAATTGCCATAGGGCAACAGGATGCTTTTGGAGGTTTTTATAATGATGTAAAAGGCGACTCTGACATCAAGAAAGCTACGGGAAATGAGCCCGCTATTTTTGGCACAGATTTTATGTTTATTACAGACAAAAACAACAATGGTAAGACTGATAATTGGTTTTATCAACAAGAAGTGAATACAATCAAACAAGTAAAGGAGGCTTATGCCAAAGGGATTGTAACTATTTTTTGTTGGCATATTAGAGAACCCAATAAGGAGGATTCCTTTTATGCAAGCGACATGACAACAGAGCAGAAAAATACTGCTTTCAAAAGTATTTTGCCTGGTGGTGCTAATCATGATTGGTACCAACTTAAATTAGACAAAGTGGCATCAGTTATTTCGAATTTGAAAGGAGCTAATGGAGAATTAATTCCGGTTATTTTCAGGCCTTTTCATGAGTTTGACGGAAGTTGGTTTTGGTGGGGAGCTTCCTATTGTTCAGCGGAAGAATACAAACAAGCTTTTCAGTATACAGTTGATTATTTGAAGAATACAAAAGGAGTACACAATCTTTTATATGCTTTTTCTCCTGATAATTCTTATGGAACGGAAGCGGGTTATTTGAGTCGTTATCCAGGTGATGCTTATGTTGATGTTTTGGGAATGGACAATTATGGTGATTTTAATAATCAAGGACAAACGGGTGCTGATAAGGCGAATGCTAAATTAAAAATAATTTCTGATTTGGCTAAAACCAAAGTTAAAATTGCGGCCTTAACAGAAACAGGTTTTCAAGTTACGAGTACCAAAACGCCTATTGCTGGTTGGTTTTCAAATTATCTTTATAGTGCTTTGACTGCAAATAATATTGAAATCAGTTTTGCGATGTTTTGGGGAAATGGTGGTGCAAATTATTATGTACCCACTCCATCAAACTCTAATGTTCAGGATTTTAAGGATTTTGTGGCCAAACCTAAATCGGCGTTGTTGCCTGGTTTGCCAAAGATGTATGAAATGCCAAAATAAGAAATTAAAACAGATTGGTGTTCGTAGCCAAAAGCCCTAGCCCTGATAGTAGTGGAAAGCCCGGAAGCCTGAAAGTAAAAGTTTCTTGTGCTAAAAAAGCGACCAAAGGAAGCTCTTTTTAGTACATTAGCAACTTTACTTTCAGGCTGAGGACTTGAAACGGATAGCAGGAAATAGCTCCTGAATATACGTGTTTTAGTAAATGAATTAAATTTAGTATACATTGCCGCTGTATTGCGCTAAAAAACGGAGAATAACTCGCTGTTTTACAATAAAAAACAAATAGTACCTATATATGAAAAAGACGCTTTCAAGTTTAATTTTAGCATTATTAATTAGCTTTTCGTTGGTTGGTTTTGCACAGAAAAAGCAAGCTGCAATAACGGTAAAAGGGACACAATTTTATAAAGGAGACCGACCGTATTCGTATATTGGAGCGAATTATTGGTATGGTAGTTTATTGGGTTCAAAGAAGGTTGGAGACCGAAAAAGATTGGTTCGAGAGTTGGATTTAATGCAGAAAAACGGGATTGATAATCTTAGGATTTTGGTGGGTGCCGATGGTGGAAAATACGATTTTACGGTTCGGCCGGCTTTGCAATATGCCCAAGGAAAATACGATGCTGACTTACTGGACGGTTTGGATTTTCTGATTTCGGAAATGGGAAAAAGAGGAATGTATGCGGTTTTGTATTTGACTAATAATTGGGAATGGTCTGGTGGGATGTCGCAATATTTAGAATGGAATGGTCAGGGTGCGATTCCGGTTCCGAATATAGCGCCAAATACTTGGCCGCAGTTTATGACATATACCGAAAAATTTCATAGTTGTGATCCATGTATGCAAGCATTAGACAATCATGTGAAATTTATTTTGGGTAGAACAAATGCCTACACAAAAAGAAAATATACGGAGGATACTACGATTATGGCTTGGCAGGTGGGGAATGAACCACGTACTTTCACCCCTGAAAACGAAGGTAAATTTACCATTTGGCTTAATCATATCGTTGACTTGATTGATAGTTTGGATAAAAACCATTTGATTTCGACTGGTTCTGAAGGCAAAAACAGTTCTAATGACAGCATGGAAACTTTTGAAAGAACGCATGAAAATCCAAATATTGATTACTTAACCATGCATATTTGGCCCAAAAACTGGAATTGGTTCAAGGCGGAGAATGCGGAGAAAACCTTAGTTACAACCATAGAAAATGCAGGAAAATATATTGATGCGCATGTTGTAGTTGCCAATCATTTGAAAAGACCAATTATTATTGAAGAATTTGGTCTACCTAGAGAAAATGAAGCTTTGGTAGCTGCAGCATCGATAAGCAACCGAGATCTATTTTACAACTATATTTTTCAAAGAGTTGCTGAAAGTCATCAAAATAATGGGGTGTTGCAAGCGGCTAATTTTTGGGGTTTTGGTGGCGAAGGAAAAGCGGTTAATAGTTCTGGAAAATGGAGTCCTGGAGATCCTTTGACTACTGATCCACCACAAGAACCACAGGGTTTGAATAGTGTTTTTTCATCGGATACCACTACATTAAAATTGGTAAAAAAGTATAATTTAGAATTGAAATAATCATTGTTTGCATTATTTTAATATCTTGTTTAAAATTAAGAAAACTTAAATCGAATAGAATGAAAAAAATAATAATTGCATTGCTTTCTTTAGGGTGTTTTGGAGCTGCTTTTTCTCAAAATAAAAAAGATTTTCAATTACTATCGCCTAATGGAAAAATTGAAATCAACATTGGGCTTTCTGACAAAATAACTTGGACAATTACCGATGACAAAAGTAGTATTTTGGCTGCTTCGCCAATGGCAATGACCTTGAATGAAGGCGAAATAATAGGCCAAAACCCTAAACTTTTGAATAGCAAAAAAGAAAGTATTCGCACCACAATTGAAACACCCTTTTACAAAAAGAAAA
>CANEXR010000200.1 GCA_947443815.1 Flavobacteriaceae bacterium
AAATCTAGACCTACTGGTAGAACGCCATTGGATGTTTCCAAAAAATGCAGAGGATTTTTTTTTAAGTCCCAAATCATTTTCAAAATCGATAACAGTACCAATTGTTCCACTATTATTACCCACACTAATATTGGTATTATTAACAACAAAATAATAACCCGCAGCAATTTTAAAGCGCTCTACAAACCATGGTGCATCTCTTTTGACTTTTCCATCCTTTATAGCTGACGGTTCTGAAAATCTAGAAAAATCATCCTTGTCTATCCTCCCATTTTCAGTGCTAACTACATTCGGGTTATTGGAAGCTGATGTAGCATCTTGTCCATAGGAAATAGTCCTAATGAGTATCAATGCTATTAAAAGAAGTGTATTTATTTTCATGATTTAAAATTTTAATGATATATCAAAAATCGTTTCAATTACTTTAAATTATCAATACTTTATAAAAAAATAATTTTAAATTTTAAATGACTCCATTAAAAAATGGAATTATACGGCTACGTCAGATGGTTTGTCATCCATCCAAGCAACAAACAATTTATATCCTATCGAAAATAAGATTGGTCCCACAAATAAACCTATAAAGCCAGACATCATAAATCCTCCAAGAACTCCGAGAAAAATGACAAGTATTGGAACCATAGCTCCTTTGCCTAATAAAAGAGGCTTTAAAATATTGTCAGAAAGTCCACTCAAAACAAAAAACACCGTCCAAAAAATAGCATAAGTGGTATCTCCTGTAGAAAAAAGATAAATAAATACACCAATATTAACCAAGACAGGACCTATTTGCACAATTGAAAAAATAAGACACAAAAGCGTCAAAATTCCAGCAAAAGGGATTCCCGCTAAATAAAGACCAATGGCCTGAAAAAGGGTTTGAATAATTGCTACTCCCAAAATTCCTTTTACAACTTGATGTATTGTTGAAACTGTAATATTCAAAATTTCTTCTCCTTTATTACCTGATACTCTTCTAATAAAATTGGCAGCTAATTCTTTGGCACTATTTGAAATTAATAAAACACCCGCAATAATCACCGATAGAATAACTTGTAAGAATGTCAAACCTGAAGTAATAATTCCATCCAAAAGACTTTTAGATACCTCGGTAATTTGGGCTTGATATTTAAGCAATCCTTGTTCTAAATCTTGTGAAAAAGTATGCAAAAACTCAAACAACGGTTTTCCTATTAAGGGCCAATCTTTAATTTTTTGAGCCGGGGCATCTACTTTCAAAGTACCATCTTCAATACTATCCTTTATAGCTAAAATACTTGTTGTTACTGAATTAAAAAAATAAACAGTAGGTATGATTATGAAGGCCAACAATGTTATTGTTATCAAAATAGAAGCTAAGGTTTTACGCCCTTTTAATATTTTTTGAAGGAAATCAAAAACGGGATATAAAATAACTGCTAGTATTGCTGCCCAAAGAATTGGCATCATAAATGGAGACAATAACTTGAAACAAAATCCTAAAATCAGGAAGACAAGTCCTAATTGCAGAATAGTTTCAAAAAGCTGCTTATTATTGTTTTCAATAGAGTTTTTCATTTTAAATTAGTTAGATTAGTTGATAAAAAATTATTTTATTTTTGGGAAATCTGTATTTATATCCGAAACAAGGCGCCCAATAAGAATTACAGGATATAATACTCCGATAATAGCTTCCAATTGTACCAAAGAACGGGCTATGGGATGTAGCGGAACAATTTCTCCAAAACCTGTAGTTGTAATTGTTATATAGCTAAAATACATAAAATTAGCATACCAACTATTCGATTCAAAAGAGGGTAAAGTAAGCTGAAATGCTCCTTGCAAATGTTCATATATAAATAAATAAACAACAGCCCAAAGATTTGCTAATAGCATATATACAATTATGGAACCTACAATTCGATATCTAGACATCCGTCCAGGTTCAAAAACTTTAATCAATACCAATACAATTAGCAATAAGAACGTAGCAATGGTTAGTGAAATTTCTGTAAATAAAACAAAAGGAGTTGAATAAAAAACACTTATCCATCCAAAAATAATAAACAAAGTTGGCACAATCGAAATTAAAATAGCCTGACGATAAGTTGTTGCCAATGAAAAAATACCCGCCATTAAAAAAAGCATCCAAAACACATTCAGCATAACCATAAAAAAAGAAAAGCTGCCAAATAAAGGAATCAAAACAAAGTGCATGATTATCAATAATAAGAACATCCCACTAAGACCACTTTCTTTTCTCCAGAACCGATTTAAAAAAAAATATTTTTTTTGTGTTACCATAGTTTTTATTCTGAATTAAATTTGTCTTTATATCCTAAAATCAAAACGGTATAGGTTCTAATGCAACGCTTCCTATTGGTCTTCTTCCAATTCTAAATAGTAAAATAATAAAAATAGGCAAAAAGCATATAGCACTCATTACCAAATAAATATCTTTATATGCTAACAAAATAGAAGCTTGTGCAGTTTGATTAAAAAGATTTTTTTCGGCCATTTTCTGTGCTTCAGATTCTGATAAACCTTTATAAAGATAATTCCTTTTTGAACTTGCTAGTTTTTTTTGTGCAAGCTGATTTATTGGTGATAATTGCTGACTAATTCCTGTTTTATGTTGAATATTGGTATTGGAAATAAAAGTTCCTAAAATTGACCCTCCCAATAAAGTTGCTATTATAACCCTACAAATTATACCGCTCATCATTCTGGAATCCCCAAGCTTTGGTGGCACTCCTTCGGAGATATACAAAGCGGATATAGGGTATAAAAAACCAATAGCTAGTCCTTTAAAAATAAAAGGAACTAAAAAATCAGTAGGTGCAATTCCGGGATAAAAACGAAAATAAAGCATAATATGATACATTCCAAAGCAGGCAAATCCAGCAATCCAAATGGTGGCAAGATATATTCTTTTATACAAAAGATAGGATGATAAAGGAATAGCAATAAATAAACCTATCAATAATGCTAAATGTGTCCTGGCTATATATATACTATCGAATCCAAGTACCCCCGTCATAAAACCGGTAACAATACTCCCTGTTCCATTCATTACTCCAATATAAAAAAAGAGAAAAGAACCTAAAATTACATTTTTATATTTAAAAACATCGGGATCTATTATGGGCTCGCTTGTAAAACGAACATGAAGAAGATAAACCCCTATTAATAGCACTAAAAAAGCAAATGCCATTGCAATTTTAGCATCTGTAAACCAATTTCTGCTTTGTCCTTCCGCACATAGAAAAAGAATAACTGTATAAAACAAAATCAAAATAAACCATCCTCTCCAATCAAATTGAAATTTACTTTTCATAGGGGCTACATCAGCTTTATAAAAATACCAAGCCAAGATTATGCACACCAAAAAGTTAATATTCAGAAAGTGGATACTAAAAGTCCAGTCGTAAATACTAGTAAATTGAGTCCCAAAGTATTTATAAATTTGTTGACTACCTTGCAGTATAAATTGAATAATTCCATACATAATTGGCATGTTGAACTTTGGATTGTACTTTAATAAAATAGGAGCCATCGATGCAAATATTCCAATGATGGAAATTATTGCTAAAAGAGAACGCCAAAAAGTAAACCAAAAAATATTCGTAGCAAACAATGAAGCAGTATTAAAAAAAATGGATAAAAAGCTAGCCGATAAAATCATGGTCCGAATCGGAATTTGTTTTCCAATTTTCAATCCCAATGGTAAAAAAGCCAACATTACAAATACTGGAATATAGCTGGAATAAGCAAAAACAGTAGTTGAAGTTCCAAAATGTCCTAGAATTTGAGAATTATCATAAGACGTAACATTTAATGCATTGAAAAAAGGAATGGTAAGAATGTATAATCCTAAGAGTGTAAAAATACTTTCTTTTTTTCCTGCAAACATTGTTCTTATTTTTTTACTTCAACAGTTACATTCATTCCTGGTTTCACTAACTCTAATTCTTTTGCGGAAGCTTTAAACTCAATTTTCACAGGAATGCGTTGTGTGATTTTTACAAAATTTCCTGTTGAATTATCAGGCTGTACCATTGAAAATTTTGCTCCTGTTGCTGGCGAAAATCCGATTACTTTACCTTCAAATTCTTTATCTCCAAGTGCATCTACAGCAATAGTCACGGGTTGACCAACTTTTATTTTTCCAATTTGAGTTTCTTTAAAATTAGCAGTAACCCATATTTTTTGATTTAATACTATAGTTGCAATTACTTGATTAGTATTAATTAATTCACCAATTGATAGATTTCGTTCCCCCATAAAACCATTAACTGGTGCTACTATTACTGTATATGACAATTGCAATTTGGCAGCAGCTAAATCTGCCATTTTTCTTGCCACTGTCGCTTTTGCAGCTTCTATATTGGTTTGACTCTGTTTGGTAAGGGAACCACTTGCTAACAATTCATTTTTGGCTGCATTCAAATTAGCTTCGGCTGATTTCTTTCTGGATAATACTTGATCGTATTGATTTTGAGTTACTGCGGAATCTGCAAACATCTTTCTAAATCGTTCAAAATCCTTCTTTGCTTTATCAAGATCAGCATTCTCACCAGATAATCTTGCTTGAACTGCTGCTTCTTTGGATACAGACGTAGTGATGTTTTGTTCTAAAGAATGTAAATTTCCTTTAGCAATTTCTAAATCTGCTTCTGCTTGTTGCATTTTGATAGCATATTCTTCATCATTTAAAATTACTAATGTATCACCTTGATGTACAAATTGATTTGCTTCGAACTTAATTTCTTTAATATATCCTGATGCTCGGGCTGCAATGCTATTCATATAAGCATCAACTTGTGCATTATTCGTAGACTCATATCGGCTAAAATCAAAAAACAAGCTTACAATCCAGATTCCTCCTGCTAACAAAAAAACAAAAGAAAGAATTGTTAATATAGTATTTCTCTTTTTATCTGCTTTTTGAAAGGCTTCCTTGTTGTCAATTTCTTCACTCATAGTTCTAGTATTTTAAAGTTTACCCATTGCAAATTGCAACGAATAATATTGAATAATAGAGTCCAAATTAGCATTAATCAGTGCTATTTTAGATTCATTTAATTGCAATTCTGCATCGACCATATCACTAATTAAGGCAAAATCATTGTCATATCTACTTTTTACAATTCTGTAATTACTAAGAGACAATTCTACATCTTTTTTATAGGTTGCAATGTTTTTTTTGCTTTCATCATACCGAACAAAAGCAGTTTTAACTTCCTGATTAATTTGGTCTTTTATGGCATTCAAAGCAACATTACTTTTATCAATTTGAAGTTTATCACCATTTACACGGTGTTTTAAATTATAAAAACTTGAAATATCCCAATTAAGTGAAACACCTGCTGCCCAATAATTAATAATGTTTATATATTCTGGCCATTGTGCTGGATATTGGGAATTTAAAATAAGATTAGCATTTATATTGGGTTTAAATCCACTCTTTGTAATGTTTAAAGTAGCTTCTGATAATTTCACTTTAATTTCAGATTGTTTGATTTCATATCGATTCAAATAGGCATCTGATACACTTTTTTGCAAATCTGATTCTTCATTCGGAATGCTTAATTCTGATAGC
>CANEXR010000201.1 GCA_947443815.1 Flavobacteriaceae bacterium
AGCAGGTGTTGCATTAGTTACAATAGGTTATTTGGCTTTTCAAAAATTTGTTGCTACTCCAAAAGAGGACGAAGCAGCAAATGAAATGTTTGTAGCCCAACAAAATTTTCAAAAAGCAACAGATGGAGTAGCTAGTGATTCTTTATACAAATTATCTTTGAATGGTTCAGAAGGGAAATTTGGTTTTGTAAAGATTGCTGACGAATATTCTGGAACGGACGCTGGAAATTTAGCTAATTATTATGCTGGTATTGCTTATTTGAATACTGGGAAATATGATGAAGCTATTGAATATTTAGGAAAATTCAGTTCTAAAGATATTGTATTGAGTGCTTTGTCTAAAGGAGCTATTGGAGATGCTTATTCTCAAAAAAATCAACCAAAAGAAGCTTTAGAGAATTATATAAAAGCATCTGAAACTAGTAAAAATGATTTTACTACACCACGATTTTTATTAAAAGCTGGAAAAACTGCTTTAGCTTTAGGGAATAAAGAAGAGGCTTTAAAATATTTTACGGATATAAAAGAAAATTATGATTCAACTCCAGAAGCATCTTCAGTTGATGTTTTGATTGGATTGGCGCAGTAATACTAGATTAATTTTGTAATTTTAAGGGTTAGAAGTTAGTAAGGGATTGGATTTTTCCGATAGCTTTTAATTTCTAACCTTTTTTTAATTTCTAACGTTTAAAATTCGACTTTAAGATGGCTACCGAAAATAAAAATTTATCTGATTACAACAAAAATAAAGTTCCAGATGCTCGAGAATTTCGTTTTGGAATTGTTGTTTCTGAATGGAATGAAACAATAACCGAAGGACTTTACAATGGTGCTTTTACAACACTTTTAGAGAATCATGTACCCACACAACATATCATTCGATGGAATGTGCCTGGAAGTTTTGAACTAATTTATGGTGCTAAAAAGATGTTGCAAACCCAGAATGTCGATGCAGTAATTGTTGTAGGTTGCGTGATTCAAGGGCAAACCAAGCATTTTGATTTTGTTTGTGAAGGAGTAACTCAAGGAATAAAAGACTTGAATGTGCAAACAGATGTTCCTGTTATTTTTTGTGTTTTGACGGATAATACCATGCAACAATCTATTGATAGAAGCGGAGGAATACACGGGAATAAAGGCACTGAAGCGGCTATTGCAGCTATTAAAATGGCTTATATTAGGCATCAAGCTTCCTTGACTCATCAAGTTGATAATCAGCATTTGTTGTCTGCAGGAGCTTTACGAATAGAAAATTTACCTTTGCAGATAGAAGAATAATTTTTTTAGATAAAAACAAAAAACCTATACTTTTTATATAATTAGTATGGGTTTTTTGTTTTTTTTATGAGTAACTAAAAGGTAAAAGCCAATAGAAATTCCTTAAATTTGTATTCTTTGATTTCAAAATGTTAAACCCTAAACTTTAAACCATTTTTTTTAATGTCGAGTATTATTCAATTACTTCCAGATCATGTTGCCAATCAAATTGCGGCTGGAGAAGTCGTACAAAGACCTGCTTCTGTTGTAAAGGAGTTGTTGGAAAATGCTGTTGACGCTAAGGCCACAGACATTAAGTTGATTATAAAAGATGCGGGAAAGTCATTGGTGCAAGTCATTGATAATGGTTTAGGTATGAGTGTCACGGATGCTCGTTTGTGTTTTGAGCGCCATGCTACTTCAAAGATTCGTCATGCCGAAGATTTGTTTTCCTTACACACCAAAGGGTTTCGTGGAGAAGCATTGGCTTCAATTGCGGCAATTGCACATGTGGAAATGAAAACCAAACAAGATCAGGAAGAGTTAGGAACACACCTAATCATTGAAGGGAGTAAGTTTGTTTCGCAGGAAGTTGCTGTTTTGCCCAAAGGGACATCATTTGCAGTTAAGAATTTGTTTTTCAATATTCCGGCGCGTCGTAATTTTCTTAAATCAGATATTGTGGAATACCGTCATGTTATTGACGAATTTCAGCGGGTTGCCTTAGCGCATCCTAAAATTCATTTTACGTTTTATCACAACGGTAGCGAAATGTTTAATTTGCCTTCTTCCAGTTTGAGACAAAGAATTGTTGGCGTCTTTTCAGGAAAAACCAATGAGAAACTGGTACCTGTTCAAGAAGAAACGGAAATTGTCGATATTCAGGGTTTTGTTAGTAAACCTGAATTTGCGAAAAAAAATAGAGGGGAGCAGTTTTTCTTCGTAAACGATCGTTTTATTAAAAGTGGTTATTTGCATCATGCTGTTATGGCAGCTTATGATGGGATTTTGAGAGATGGTTCACAGCCTAGTTATTTTTTATATCTTACGGTACCTCCTAATACAATCGATATCAATATCCATCCTACTAAAACAGAAATTAAGTTTGATGATGAGCAGGCTTTATACGCTATTTTAAGAGCATCAATTAAGCATAGTTTAGGTCAGTTTAATGTTGCGCCTGTTTTAGATTTTGATCGTGATTCCAATCTGGATACTCCTTATCATTATAAAGATTTAGAAGGAGAAACACCAACAATTCAAGTAGATGGTAATTTTAACCCATTTGCAGAGGATAAATCTAGCAAATCCTTTTCATCGGGTTATAAAAAACCTGAACCAACGAGCAGTTGGGAAAGTTTATATGTAGGATTAAAGCATGATACGGAAACTTTTTCTGGAAAAAGTGAGTTTACTTTTGAAAATGAAGAAGTGACTTCCTCTTTGTTTAATGATGAAGAGGTAGAACAAGTGGTACAAAAAGTGTATCAAATACATAAAAAATACATTGTTTCGCCTATAAAATCTGGAATGGTCATTGTGGATCAGCAGCGAGCCCATCAACGGGTTTTGTATGAGCAGTTTTTAGTCAATATGACCGTTCATCAGGCGTCAAGTCAGCAATTATTATTTCCGTTAAATCTGTTTTTTTCGTTAAATGAAATGGAACTGATTGCGGATTTGCAACTTTCACTAATGAACACTGGATTTGTTTTTGAGGAAACAAACGAAGATCATATTGTTATTTCTGGTATTCCCGTAAATGTGACCGAAAGTGAAGTTTCGATTGTGTTGGAACAGTTGCTTAGTGATTTGCAAGATGGGATTCCAGAGAGTAGTTTTAGTCAAAATGATAGTATAGCTAAGTCGATGGCACGAAGTTTAGCCGTCAAAACAGGAACTTATTTAACCGAAAAAGAACAGGAGAATTTGGTCAATGGGCTTTTTGCTTGTAAAGACCCCAATGTTTCTCCATTTCATAAACCTACTTTCATTACAATGCGTGTGGAAGATATAGATAAAAAATTTGCACTATGATGAATATCACCCCTGTTGTTAAGCAGTTATTGATAATAAATGTATTGTTTTTCATTGGAACTATGGCATTAGGCGACTTCAATCCAACTAATCCGGCCTATAGGATTCTTGCTATGTATTTTTTTGAAAATCCTAATTTTTATTTTTGGCAACCGATTACACATATGTTCATGCATGGAGGCTTAATGCATATTGCATTCAATATGTTTGCTTTGTATTCATTTGGTTCTGCTTTAGAGCATTTTTGGGGCGGAAGAAAATTTATTTTCTTTTATATTTCTTGTGGATTAGGCGCTGCTTTGATGCATACTGCTGTCAATTATTATTTTTTTGAAGAAGGAATGCATGCATTGATGAGCCAAGGGTTTTCTGAGACAGAGATTTTAGCTGTTTTAAATGGAAAAGGAAATGACCAAATAGTGTCTCTTTTAAATACGCCAAGTTTTCAAAACTTTGTTAGTAGCTATCTAGGAACTGTAGTTGGTGCTTCAGGTGCTATTTATGGTTTGTTAGTAGCTTTTGCGTTTATGTTCCCCAATGCGGAATTGGCTTTAATGTTTATTCCAGTTCCAATTAAGGCTAAATATTTTGTTCCTGGAATACTTGTTGTAGATTTATATTTGGGGCTTTCTGGAGGTTCTATTTTTGGAGGTTCTACAGGTGTGGCCCATTTTGCCCATATCGGTGGTGCATTAATTGGGTTTTTGATGATGTGGTATTGGAAAAAAAATCAGTTTAATAAAAACCGTTGGAACTAAATTAGGTGTTTTGACTAAATAAGATTTATGAGTATAATTGATGATTTGAAAGCACAATACAAAGTAGGAGGGGTAGCCTTTAGGTTATTGTTTTGGAATATAATTTGTTTTTTTATTTCTTATGTAGTTTTTGGACTGTTGCAATTTGTTGCTATTGATATCGATTTTCTTCAATATGTTAGTTTGTCTTCCAATCCCATGGATCTTTTATGGAAGCCATGGTCTTTAATCACCTATGCTTTTTTTCATTCAGATGTATTTCATATTTTTTTCAATATGATTCTTCTTAATTTTTCCAGCCAATTGTTTTTGACTTTTTTCAACCAGAAGCAGTTATTAGGCTTGTATGTATTGTCCGCTATTTTTTCGGGCGTTGTTTTTGTATTGTCGTTTTATTTGATGAATATTATAGCACCAATTGTAGGGGCATCAGCAGCTATTATGGCAATTTTGGTTGCTGTAACGACTTATCAGCCTCTGATGAATGTTAGATTGCTATTAATAGGAAACGTAAAACTATGGCATATTACTCTTTTTACTATTGTTGTAGTTGATATAATGCAAATTCGTGATGCAAATTCGGGTGGTCATATTGCTCATTTGGCGGGTGCTTTTTTTGGTTTTGTGTATATTAAATTATTAGAAAACGGAACTGATTTGAGTAAAATAGTTTCAAGTGTAATAGATTTTTTTGTTAATTTGTTCTCAAAGTCCCAATCGAAACCGTTTAAAAAAGTACACAGAAATTACAAAAAACCAATAGAGAAGCCTACCTCAAGAATTGTTACCAAAGATAAAACACAGCAGCAAATCGATGAAATTTTGGACAAAATCAGTCAGTCGGGTTATGATTGTTTGACTAAAGAAGAAAAAGAATTTTTGTTCAAAGCAGGCAAGTAAGAGAATACTGTTTAGTTTGTAAAAAAAATAAGAGATGAAAGACCTTTCATGGTTTAATAAAGGAATGTTTTTTTTGAATATAGTACTTACTGTAGTAACATTTAGTGCGTATCTTTTGCCTTTTTTGGCACCTAAAGTTTTTCCGCTTTTATCTGTCCTGACTTTATTTATGCCATTGTTCTTTATATTGAATGGATTGTTCTTTATTTATTGGGCACTTCAATTAAAGAAAAGAATGATTCTTTCGGGATTAGTACTTCTTATGGGAATCACTTTTATCAATAAATTCTATAAGTTTTCGACTAAAGATTTTCCGAAGAGTGAGAAAGATTTTACGGTTATGAGTTATAATGTCCGTTTGTTTAATGTATTCAAATGGCTGGATAGAGACGATGTGCCTACTGAAATTCTAGCTTTTATAAATGATAAAAATCCTGATATCCTTTGTATTCAAGAATATTCCTCCTCAGCCAATATCGATTTGAAGGTGTACAGTCATAAATACATTTTTATGGGTGGGAACCAAATTAAATCTGGACAGGCTATTTTTTCAAAATTTCCAATTTTAAACCAAGGAAATATCATCTTTCCTAATTCTAGTAACAATGTTATTTTTGCAGATATTAA
>CANEXR010000202.1 GCA_947443815.1 Flavobacteriaceae bacterium
ATAAAAAGACAATCATGATGATTCCTGCTACAATGGAAGCTTTTTCGGATTCAATATGACCGTGTTTCGCTCTCAAATCAACTATAATAGGAATCGTACCTACAATATCGATTACGGCAAAAAGAACCATTCCTACAGTGATTATTTCTCTAAAGTCTATTTCTAACATACCTTTTTTGTTTGCAAAGGTAGTTTTTTTGTGAGATTTTTGACAAAAGAGACATGTATATTGTGCTTAATTTCAAAGCTTTTTTTGTTTTCTTGAATTTATGAATTTAATCATGAGGTAATTTATACGGTACTTATTAATAAGGAGTTATTGTTTTTTTGGGATAAAGATTCAGTTTGTTTCTAGTAGTATGGAACACTTTAACTACCTTTGCGTTTTATAAATTAGTACTTCAAAATAATGTTTCAATTAGGGAAAACCATCGTCTCAGAAGACATACTCGAAAAAGAATTTGTGTGTAATTTATCCGCTTGCAAAGGGGCTTGTTGCGTAGATGGCGATGCAGGTGCGCCTTTAAGCGAAGAAGAAACTAAAATTTTAGAAGAAATATATCCTAAAGTAAAACCCTTTTTGCGCAAAGAAGGAATTGCCGCTATCGAAGCACAAGGCGCTTGGGTAAAAGGAACAGATGGTGATCTTGAAACACCGCTGATTGACAATAAAGATTGTGCATACGTGATTTTTGATGGGAAAACGGCACTTTGCGGCATTGAACAAGCCTATAACCAAGGAATTGTTACTTGGAAAAAACCAGTTTCTTGTCATTTGTACCCAATTCGAGTGAAAGATTTTACCGAATTTGCTGCCGTTAATTATGACAAATGGGATATTTGTGATGATGCTTGTTCCTTAGGAAAAGAATTAGAAGTGCCAGTATATAAATTTGTCAAAGAAGCATTGGTTAGAAAATTTGGGGAAGATTGGTATGCCGAACTTGAAAAAGTAGCTCAAGACATGAAACGGGGTTAGCTTGTATAAAAGGATTTGTATTGGTAGCTTTTTATTTGAAATAGAATAGCTAAATTATCCTGAAAAAATAAAAAAGAAGGCTTGAAAGATTTTAGAAATAGTTAAATTTCTTTTTGTTTAGCAGAAATTAAATCCCATATTTCACGGCACTTTAGGCTTTTTTTTAGTTTTTAAAATGTTGATTTACAGATTTTTAAAATTTGCATGAAAAATATTCAAAATTTACCATTTGTTAAAAACTAGAGCCGATTGTGAATAAGTTTGACTTTTATTAACCGCAATATTTCACAATCTTTGTAATTCACAAACCGCAAAATAATTCATTGAAATTTCAAAAAATAAACAATCATAATGACGCAAGTTGAACCCATTTTACAAGAGAATAAAAACCGTTTTGTTATTTTTCCTATAAAGCATCATGATATCTGGGAATGGTATAAAAAAATGGAAGCTAGTTTTTGGACTGCTGAAGAAATTGACCTGTCGCAAGATTTAAACGATTGGAATAATAAGCTTTCTGATGAGGAACGTTATTTTGTAAAACATATTTTGGCTTTTTTTGCTGCTTCAGATGGAATTGTAAATGAAAATCTTGCTGAAAATTTTGTGAATGAGGTACAATATGCTGAAGCTAAATTCTTTTATGGTTTTCAAATCATGATGGAAAACATCCACAGCGAAACCTATTCGCTATTGATTGACACTTATGTGAAAGATGAAGCTGAGAAAGATGAATTGTTCAATGCTTTAGACGTTTTTCCAGCCATCAAGAAAAAAGCGGATTGGGCATTGAAATGGATTGAATCTGATTCTTTTGCAGAGCGACTTATTGCTTTTGCTGCTGTAGAAGGAATTTTCTTTTCAGGTGCTTTTTGTTCTATTTATTGGTTGAAAAAAAGAGGATTAATGCCAGGTTTGACTTTTTCTAATGAATTAATTTCTCGTGATGAAGGCGTTCACTGTGATTTTGCAGTGCATTTGCACAACCATCATTTAGTCAATAAAGTTCCTAAGGATAGAATTAGAGAAATTATTGTTGATGCTTTAAACATCGAACGAGAATTTATTACAGAATCTCTTCCTGTAAGTTTGATAGGAATGAATGCTGTATTAATGACTCAATACCTAGAGTTTGTAGCAGATCGACTATTAGTGGAATTAGGATGTGATAGAGAATACAATACATCCAATCCTTTTGATTTTATGGATATGATTTCGCTTCAAGGGAAAACCAATTTTTTTGAAAAGAAAGTGGCTGAATACCAAAAATCAGGAGTTATGAACACTGATTCTGAAGCTCAAAAAATCACATTTGATGCTGATTTTTAAAAAAATAAAATAAAATTTTTAATTTTAAATCTTTAAAGAATCGAAGCTCGTATAGGCTTAATGCCGTTTGATTCTTGTAGGATTTATTTTTTAACCCCGATTACTTCACTTTTTATGTTCTGTAAATGAAGTGAATACTGTTTGAAGGGAAAGACTTTTTGTGCCATAGTTAAAGTACAAAAATAAGAATGAACCGGGATTAGTTTCCCAAAAAAACAAAACAAATACTCAAAAATAGAAAAGGGATTTTCTGTTTTTTAAAAAAAAGTAAGATTATGTATGTAGTAAAAAGAGATGGGCACAAGGAACCCGTAATGTTCGACAAAATCACGGATAGAATTAAAAAACTATGCTATGGTTTGAATGATTTAGTTGATGCTGTAAAAGTAGCAATGCGTGTTATTGAGGGACTTTATGATGGTGTTTCGACCTCAGAATTAGATAATCTTGCAGCGGAAACAGCTGCTTCAATGACTATTGCACATCCAGATTATGCGCAATTAGCGGCGAGAATTGCCATTTCAAATTTACATTCTAATACAAACAAATCTTTTTCGGAAACGATGAAAGAAATGTATTTTTATGTGAATCCAAGAAATGGTCAAGAAGCACCTTTGCTATCCGAAGAAGTACACAATGTAATACAAGCTAATGCGGAGTTTTTGAATTCCCATATCATATACAACCGAGATTTCAATTATGATTATTTTGGTTTCAAAACATTAGAGCGTTCTTATTTGTTGCGAATAAATGGAAAAATTGTTGAACGTCCTCAACACATGCTCATGCGTGTGTCCGTTGGGATTCACTTAAATGATTTAAAATCGGTAATAGAAACGTATGACTTAATGTCTAAAAAATTCTTTACTCATGCCACCCCAACATTATTTAATGCCGGAACACCAAAACCACAAATGTCTTCTTGTTTCCTTTTGGCAATGCAAGATGACAGTATTGATGGTATTTACGATACTTTAAAACAAACAGCCAAAATTTCACAATCCGCTGGTGGAATTGGATTATCAATTCATAATGTTCGCGCTACGGGTTCTTATATTCGGGGCACAAACGGCACTTCGAATGGAATTGTACCCATGTTAAGGGTTTTTAATGATACTGCTCGTTATGTAGATCAAGGTGGTGGAAAACGCAAAGGAAGCTTTGCTATTTATATCGAAACTTGGCATGCAGATATTTTTGATTTCTTAGACTTAAAAAAGAATACTGGAAAAGAAGAAATGCGGGCTAGAGATTTATTCTTTGCGATGTGGACTTCAGACTTATTCATGAAAAGAGTACAGGAAGATAGCTATTGGACTTTAATGTGTCCAAATGAATGTCCAGGTTTGTACGATGTTCACGGTGAAGCATTTGAAAAAATGTATACCGATTACGAAAAAGCGGGGAAAGGACGTAAAACCATCAAAGCTCATGAATTGTGGGAGAAAATTCTGGAATCGCAAATTGAAACTGGAACACCCTATATGTTGTATAAAGATGCCGCTAATAGAAAATCAAACCAAAAAAATCTTGGAACCATTCGTTCATCGAATTTGTGTACGGAGATTATGGAATTCACTTCTAAAGACGAAATTGCAGTTTGTAACTTAGCATCACTTTCTCTTCCAATGTTTGTGGAAAATAAAACATTCAATCACGAATTATTGTATACTGTTACCAAAAGAGTAACCAGAAACTTAAACAAGGTAATTGACAGAAATTATTATCCTGTTGTAGAAGGGGAAAACTCTAACAAACGCCACAGACCAATTGGACTTGGAGTACAAGGATTAGCCGATGCTTTCATTATGTTACGTCTGCCATTTACTAGTGATGAAGCCAAAAAATTAAATCAAGAAATTTTTGAAACCCTTTATTTTGCTGCTGTAACCGCATCTATGGAAATGGCAAAAGAAGAAGGACCATATTCTAGTTTTGCTGGTTCGCCTATTTCTCAAGGTGAATTTCAATACAATCTTTGGGGATTAAAAGATGAAGAACTTTCTGGAAGATGGGATTGGGCAAGTTTGCGAAAAGAAGTAATGGAACATGGTGTTCGTAACTCCTTGTTGGTTGCTCCAATGCCAACCGCTTCAACCTCACAAATCTTAGGAAATAACGAAGCTTTTGAACCTTATACTTCGAATATTTATACGCGTAGAGTTTTATCCGGAGAATTTATTGTAGTAAACAAACATTTATTGCATGATTTAGTAGAACGTGGTTTGTGGAACGAAGATTTAAAACAAGAATTAATGCGAAATAATGGTTCTGTTCAAGGACTCAATATTCCGCAAGACTTGAAGGAATTATACAAAACAGTTTGGGAAATGTCCATGAAAGATATCATCGATATGTCTCGTCAACGAGGGTATTTTGTGGATCAATCTCAATCATTGAACTTGTTTATGCAAAATGCAAATTATGCAAAACTTACCTCAATGCATTTTTACGCATGGCAATCTGGATTGAAAACAGGAATGTATTATTTGAGAACAAAAGCGGCTGTTGACGCCATTAAGTTTACTTTAAATAATGATAAAAAAGCAGAACCAATTGCAGTTGCAGAACAAATAGAAGCAAAAGTAGAAATCCAAGCAATGACTAACGATGAATACAAAGCAATGATCGAACTAGCTAAAAATGCTGGTCCTGATGATTGTGAAATGTGTGGAAGTTAATCCGGAAAATAAATTATTATGAAAACAGCTGTCAATTTATGATGGCTGTTTTTTTATAGGATAATTTTAAAAAAGTTATTTTAGTTGATTAAAAAAGATTATTTTTAAATTAATTTAAATGGGATATATTGGATACACCATCGATAAAGCAGAATTTTGAAATTCCAATCTATATTTTAGCTTCAAAAAATACAAGGGCGGTTAATTTTATTATAGACTTAATTGTAATTTATTTTTTAAGTTTAATTATTTATCAATTTTTGAAGTATATAAGTCTAAATGAAAAGTATGCTTATTATTCGGATTGGATTGATACATTTGATAGTGCCCAAGTTTTTTTATTTCGCTCATTAATCTGGTTTATTTATTATGGTTTTACAGAATTTTTTTTAAGCAGAACTTTAGCTAAATATTTTACCAAAACGATAGTTGTTTTAAAAAATGGCTCAGAGCCCAATTTTTTTGATATTATGGCAAGAACTACTTTGCGATTGTTTCCTTTTGAACAATTTACTTTTTTAAAAGGAAGAAA
>CANEXR010000203.1 GCA_947443815.1 Flavobacteriaceae bacterium
TAAGAAGTTACTTTTCCGTACGGAATTTGCCTGGCTATGGCATATACTCTTTCAAAAAAATTATCTTCAGCCATGGTTTGAGTGGATTAAAATTAGGTGTTCAAATTACGAATCAACTACCCAAAATAATATCTTATGATATTGAATAAAGTAATTATTGCAATCAATCCAGTTATAGTACCAATAATTGTATTCATGTTGGCCAAGATATAAGTTGTTTTGTTTTCTATTTTTTTGAAGAATAGAATGTAACAATAAAAAACCAAAAAAGAACCCAAGGCCACACCACTAACAAACACAAGGATTGAAGTAGTGTCGAATGAAAATAGTTTATAGGATGCTAAGGTAATGCTAACAAAAACATAATACGGAATGGGGAAAAAATTCAGAACCGATAGCAGCATCCCTAGAAAGAATCGAGTGGTGGTGCTCTTTTTTTTGATTTTGCCTTTTTTGATTTTGGGTGTTTTGGCAATCCATAAAAAATAAATACTCAAGGCTGCAAAAATTCCAAATCCTACTTCACGCAATAAAACAACCACTTCAGGACGATTATCTATGAATTGTGCAAATAAAATAGCCAAATACGCCTGAAAAAAAATGATTACAATAGCGCCTAATACGAACCAAAGCGCACTTTTTTTTCCTTCTTTCAGATTTACTTTTGCGGCTGTCATGTTGATTAATCCAGGCGGAATAATCCCTATTAAAGCGGTAAAAAAACCCAAAAATAATGAGATGGCTAAATTCATATTTTACACAAACAACGATTTGAAATTAAAATGGATTTTTTTGATTCTGAAAAACTATTCTTTAATTTTAAACCGAATATACGTAATTGCTTTGTTAATTTCCAAATATTGTTTTTCGTAAAATGTCTGAAAAGCAGTTACTTCCTCTGGACTCCCTTCATTTACATACACGTTATGATTGGCATACAATACCTCATGACCTTCACCGTGCAAAAGTCCTAAAGTGTAGCCGTGCATGAATTCGCTGTCGGTCTTTAGGTTGACAATTCCGTCTTTTTTGAGGATTTTTTTATACAATTGCAAAAACTCAGAATTGGTCATTCTATGTTTTGTTCTCTTGTATTTTATTTGTGGATCTGGAAAAGTAATCCAGATTTCATCAACTTCATTTTCGGCAAAAATATGGTTGATTAATTCGATTTGGGTTCTGATAAAGGCCACATTATGCAATCCCGTTTCAACTGCTGTTTTAGCACCACGCCAAAAACGAGCGCCTTTGATATCGATTCCTACAAAATTTTTATTAGGGTATCTTTCGGCTAAACCTACAGAATATTCGCCTTTTCCACAGCCTAATTCTAACACTAATGGATTTTCATTTTTGAAGAATTCGGAATTCCACTTTCCTTTTAACGGAAACAAATCTCCTACTACTTCTTCTCTCGTTGGTTGAAAAACGTTATTGAATGTCTCGTTTTCTTTGAACCTTTTTAATTTATTTTTGCTTCCCACTTTTTCAGAATATTTCGGCAAAATTAAGGAAATATATATGATTAAATGTGGCTGTTACCTAAAAATGGAAAAATATCGTTTTCAACCTGTCTTTTGCATTATTATTTTAAAAAAAACATACTTTATTTCTGCACTATTGGTCGCACATTACTCTTTTATCATTCCTAAATACTGAGCATTTGATGTAAAATATACCAGAGTTAATCTTGTTATTTAACAGTTTCATGATTTTTATTCCATTTTATTTTCATTTTACCTTCTTCATCAATGGCAAGCAAATGCAGTACAATACCATTGTTTCTGCGTTCAGCTTTCTCTTCTTTATTGGTAATTTTTTCGTCCCTTTTTGGATTGCGTAATGGGATAGTCAAGGCTAAATTGGTTCCATCGCCAAAAGAATAAATTCCTTTTACATCAAAATTCAAAATACTAGAACTCACTTTTAGGTTTTTGATATTTATAGTATTGCCTTTTATACTCATATCACCGTTTAAATCTGTAAAAGTAATTTCGTTTACATTCCGGAAAGGAAAAGCAAATTTCGCGACATTTTTGATGGGTTGAAATTCTAACAAAACACCCTGATTAACCTCAAAATTCACTTGTCCAGCAATCGAATTGGTGATTAAATCTCCCGCAGTAGAAATGCTTCCGTTTACAACTGTTTTAGCCGAAAGATTGCCTTTAATATTTTTTGGAGCAAAAGAAGTAATCCCAAAATTATTAAATGCAGTTAAAAACTCAGCTATATTTACTTGGTTCACTTCTACATTAGAACTGAAATGCAAGGCTTTATTTGTTGGCGTCATTTGCCCTTCAAAATGGATGGTTCCGCCAGCACTATTAAGAGAACCCTTTTTAAGAAACACTTTGTTATTATTCAACAAAATTGTTGCTTTAGCGTTTGAGGCATACAATTTAGCATACTTCATTTTAGCTGCTTTAACCTCCAACACCACTTGACATTTATCAAAAATAGATTTAAGTTGGGTGGAGAAATTTTGTTTTTTATGCTTTTGGGAACTGGTTTTTTTGGATGTATTTGCCAGTACACCTATAAATTGTTTTACATCTAAATTAGGGCAATAAATTTTCCAGTTCACCACCATTTTTTCAGGATTATTATAATACAAATTGAGGAAATTTTTGATCCTACAATCCATAAAAACCGTATTGTTTCTGTCTTTAAACTGAAGCCTTTTTATTTCTAATGCTTCTTGGGTAAAATTAAATTGCAAATCTGTTTTCTCAAACAATAACTTTTTAGGTACATAATTCACTTTAGCGCCTTTGACCAGGACATTTCCTGTAAAAAGCGGTTTATTAATTTTGTAATCGACAATATCTAAGACAAAATCCAGATTCACTTTGGCTTGACCATCCGAGAAATGAAATAATTTCTCATTCACCATTTCCTTCATCAGGGGCAATTGAAATTCCGATTTGAATTTTCCAGTAGCAATGGGTTTTTCTAGATTGGTAATCATGGCGAGTGGCATGGCAAACGGTATGCTTTTGTATGTTCCTGAAAAATCAGTGACTACAATCGCTGAATTGGCATCAGTAAAACCTTTTCCTTCTTTGTAATTGTTCGTATATTTTCCTAGGAAGGTGCAATTTGGGATGGTTCCATCTGGGATATGCAACTCATTGTCCTTGACTTCTGCTTTGACTACAATTTCAGGATCGCCAGTATCATTGATATCGCCAATGATGGTACAGCCTACTTTGATGGGTTTTTTCAAATCAAAACGATTGAGTTTACTACTGATATTATCCGCAAGCAAACGAGATGCATCTGCCCAAAGAATCTTTGTTTTAATGTCAATTCCAAACAAAGAATTCTTTTTTGCCACATTAAAATAGGCTTTAATATCAAAAAGATCTGTTCCAATTCCCAAATTCTCTGTTGCAACTGTAATTTTTTGTTGGGTCTTCGAAAAAGAAACGGCCAAAATACCTTCGAGTTTTTTGTCTTTTATAAAACTTCCTCTTGCGGTATTAAAGGACATGCTTTTGGCTAATGCATTGATGTACACCTTTGTTTTCCAGCCTTCTTTATTGAAATCGACAGTGCTTTTTAGAGAGGCAATTTCAAAATCAAATAACTTATTGCGTTGTTGATTATCTGAAATAAAATGCAATTCCTCCATAACAATTTCATCAATCGAAGCCGTCATTTTCTTGCTGGTTTCACTCACTTTGGGCTTGGGTCTGAAAATATTAGAATTGGTATTTCCATTTTTGTCTTTATACAAATAAAGAGTGGCTCCGTTAGCAACTATTTTATGAATACTGATTTCATTGTCCAAAAAGCCCCAAACATTCAACCGTACCTCAATTTCTTTTGCCTTAAAAAGCGTATGCTTGTGTTTTTCCCACAAACTATCCTTGAGTTCAACATTATACAAAGCCATTGAAACATTGGGAAAACCAGTTAAAAACTGATATTTAACATCCTCAATATGAACGGTTCCACTTATTTTTTCACTGATTGTTTCATTGAGTTTTGCAATAATTTCAGGTTTATTCCGATTGAAATAGAAAGCCAAAATCCCAGAACTAATAAGGATCAACGCTATAACCCCTAAAACAAAAAAAACAGTCCATCGAATTATTTTTTTGATATTAATTGTAGTTAGGCGTTCTTTTATTCTTTGTAAAAATGGAGGCATCGCATGTTTTTTTGGTAAGTACTAAAGATAGTTTAAAAAAAAATGATTTTTAACAAATTATTTTCAAGAACTTACTACATAAATGCCTTAGCATCTTCACAATAACAAAAATTCAAAATGAGCGTTCCATTTTAGCCTTCCTAGAAAGTAAATCCAGAAGTTCATCCAATTGTAAGGGAGATTTGTTGTATTTTTATCCTTATAAAGCCCCGTAGTATGAAAAAATTAATTTTGTCTTGTACCATTATTGCGTTTAGCTCTTTGTTTATTGTGGCCTCTTGCAAAAAAAAGGAAGTGTTAGATGAACAAACAATGTCCTTGAAGTCCGAAATTAAACCCGTAAATCCAGCCGAGATTAGTTTTGATAGTACTTTAGTCGATTCTTTTTTTATGCAACATCCAAAACTAAAGGGCTATCAGTCGGATGTGAAAAAATTATATCAAAAACGTTCCTATCATTACATCTGGTATGACGAAAAAGGCATTAATGAAATCGGAAATTTATTATACGACAAAATCACTAATTTAGAATTAGAAGGTATTAAAACAACCGTTCCTTATCAGGAAAAATTAGAAGCTCTTTTTCAGCTTTCAAACGAAGAGCAACAACCCAAAGTAGCAGATGAATTGCTGATTTCATCTCTTTATTTTTTCTATGCTGAGAAAGTTTTAAAAGGAATTGATGCTAAAAAAATAAAAGAAATAGGTTGGTATTTGCCTCAAAAAAAACAATCCTATGTCAATTATTTAGATTCTATTATCAGTAAACCAGCGTTGATTAACCGAAATGAAAAAGAAGTATTGGGACAATATTATCGACTTCGGGAGGTGCTTCAAAAATACCGAGCTATTGAACAAAAAGGCGGTTGGGGAACGATTGTTCTTGATGAAGGAGTAAAATCATTAAACCCAGGAGACAGCTCGCAATCCATTGGTCAAATCAGAAAACGTTTGTTTATAACTGGAGATCTTTCCTCGGATTCCAAGAGTAATTGGTATGACGATGCCTTAAAAACAGGAATTCTAGCTTACAAAAAAAGAAATGGTTTTGCCGAAAACAGCAGTATCAGCCCGAAACATATCGAAAATCTAAACATTCCTGTGGCTTCCCGAATTAAAACGCTTATGGTTAATATGGAACGCTGCCGATGGATTTCGACTACGGTTTCAAACGCCAAAGCTTTTATTGTAATCAACATTCCTGCTTACCAACTTACTTTTTTCAAAGACGGAAAACCAGCTTTGCTTTCGAGAGTAGTGGTGGGAAAAACATTGAACAAAACAGTTATTTTTGGAGCTGATATGCGGTATATTGTATTTAGTCCGTATTGGA
>CANEXR010000204.1 GCA_947443815.1 Flavobacteriaceae bacterium
AATGAAAAAAAATCCACTGGTAAAAGAAGAAAGTAATCGCATATTAAAATTACATACCATGGCCGATATTGGTGAGACCGAATAAATTCTATCAGCCTTTTAAAACAAAAAAACAGTGACAAATTCAAAGAAATTAACCGAAATCGACAAAGATCGAATTATAGAAATGGCCTGGGAAGACCGAACTACTTTTGATGCTATATTACTTCAATTTGGACTTAAAGAACAAGAAGTCATTCACTTAATGCGAACCGAAATGAAGCCATCAAGTTTCAAAATGTGGCGCGAAAGAGTACAAGGACGAAAAACGAAACATGAAAAATTAAGAACTTTTCGAGAAGGGCGTTTTAAATGCAGCATGCAAAGACAAATTAACAACAACAAAATAGCAAAAAGATAGCATTATTTCTAAAACATGTAGCCCTTTTTTTAGAGAAAGCTAGTACAAGTATTTAAGATTTTTATTCAAAGATTCCATTTTAAAATAAAAGACAAATGAAAAACATAGTCATCATTGGCGGTAGTAAAGGTATTGGTAGTGCCATTTTATTACAGCAATTAGAAACCAACACCGTATATAACATTAGTAGAACGGCTCCAGATATTACCCATCCTAACTTGAAACATTTCAATATGGATGTATTGCAAGATGTCCTTCCTGATATTGCTCAAATCGACAGCTTAATCTATTGTCCAGGCTCCATAAATTTAAAACCTATTGGTAGTTTGAGTATTGATGATTTTAGAAATGATTTTGAAATAAACGTAATTGGCGCCGTAAAAACCATTCAAAAATATTTACCTATAATAAAGAAAGGGACAAATCCATCAATTGTGCTGTTCAGTACCGTAGCAGCAAAATTAGGAATGCCATTTCATGCCAGCATTGCCACAGCAAAAGCGGGAGTTGAAGGATTAGTGAAATCGTTGGGGGCAGAATTAGCATCGGTAGTACGCATCAATGCTATTGCTCCCACGATTACTGAAACCTCACTCTCGGCTGGTATTTTACGAAACGAACGCATGAAAGAAAACATGGTAGAACGACACCCCATGAAAGGCTATTTGAAACCCGAAGAAGTAGCGAACATGGCCCATTTTCTGATTTCAGAAAATGCAAAATCCATTTCAGGACAAATATTTGAAATGGATTATGGAATAGTCAGTTTTAAATTATAAAAAAATAAATAAACACTTTAGAAAGAGCATAAAAAGATGATAAAAGAAATGAAAAGTTACGAGAAAATCGAACAATACGACACTGAAATAACCGAAACCTTAGCAGAAAACTATAAAATAATCATTGGTAATTTAGGGGAAGACGTAACGAGAGAAGGTCTTGAAAAAACACCAGAACGTGTGGCCAAAGCCATGCAATATTTAACCCACGGATACGAATTAGATCCTTTACAAATACTCAAATCCGCCCTATTTACCGAGGATCACCAACAAATGATTGTGGTAAAAGACATAGAAGTCTATTCAATGTGCGAGCATCACATGTTGCCCTTTTTTGGAAAAGCACACGTAGCCTATATTCCAAACGGTAAAATTGTAGGACTCAGCAAGATCCCAAGAGTCGTTGATGCTTATGCCCGTAGAATGCAAGTACAGGAACGCTTGACGGACCAAATAAAAAACTGCATTCAAGAAGCGCTGAACCCACTAGGTGTAGCGGTTGTCATCGAAGCCCAACACATGTGCATGCAAATGCGAGGGATACAGAAGCAAAATTCAGTGACAACAACCTCCTCTTTCACCGGTGCTTTTGAAAAAGACAAAACCCGAAAAGAATTTATCAGCTTAGTTGCTAACAAATTGAGTTAATTACAACTCAATTTCCAATACAATCCGACATCAATTATTTTAAAGAATAAGAATAATTAGGAGCTATTTCCAGCTGTACACTATATCTTTTGTGCCGAACACCGGCACAAAAGGATGTCGTTCCCATCTGGGCTAGGCATCTGTGAAACATCTTAAAAATACTTGAATAATCACAATAAATCACTTCAAAATCCCGGCTTTATAAGTCGCAATCGCACGATCTCTAGCCATAGCGTGCTCCACCATTGGTTGGCCATACCCTAAATCAAATTCAGGAATCCATTTCCGAATATAAATCCCTTTCTCATCAAATTTTTTGAGTTGTATATCAGGATTAAAAACACGGAAATAAGGTGCGGCATCACAGCCTGTTCCAGCAGCCCATTGCCAGTTACCAACATTAGCCGATAATTCGTAATCCAATAATTTTTCAGCAAAATAGGCTTCTCCCCATTGCCATTGGATTAGTAAATGTTTACACAAAAAACTAGCCACAACCATTCGTACTCGGTTGTGCATATACCCCGTTTCATTGAGTTGTCGCATGCCAGCATCAACCATCGGATAACCCGTAGTCCCAGTACACCAACGCTTGAAATCGTTTTCATTGTTCCGCCATTGTATGCCATCGTATGCCGATTTGAAATTCTGGGTCATTACTTTGGGAAAGCTAAATACTATTTGCATAAAAAACTCTCTCCAAATCAGTTCACTCAAGAAAACATCATTTTTGCGTACCGCCCAGTTGACTAATTTTCGGATGCTAACCGTACCAAACCGCAAATGAGGTGACAGATAAGAGGTACTGTCAATAGCTGGAAAATCACGGGTTTCATGATAATTAGTAATTTTTGTCAAATTATGAGGCTTGACTTTTATAGGGCTTTCTTCAAATCCAATTTCTGCTAAACTTGGAAAAGGAAAGTTACTTTTATAGAAATTAGAAAAATGAGCTGCCGTATCATATTCTGGAATGGGAGCCATAGTTTTGTACTTTTCTAACCATTTGTTTTTGTATGGCGTATAAACGGTATAAGGCAAACCATCTGCTTTTGTAATTTCTTTTTCTTCAAATACAACCTGATCTTTGAAGGAATGCGCACTACTATTATTCGATTGCAAAAGTGCAGAAATTTCCAAATCCCTTTGAATGGCATAAGGTTCATAATCTTTATTGAAATATACTTCTTGAACATCAAATTCTTGAAGAAGGGATTGCCAAACTTTGTATGTTGTTCCTTTTTTGATTAATAGTGTGCTTCCTATTTCTAGTAATTGTGTATTTATTTTGGAAAGGGATTCGTGGATAAAACCAACACGTGCATCGTTTTTGGGCAAACTATTCAAAATAGCTTCGTCAAAAATGAATATTGGAATAACTGGAAATGGAGATTGTAAGGCATGAAACAAGCCTACATTATCTTCCAAACGCAAATCACGTCTGAACCAAAACAAGGTTACTTTTGGGGCAGTCATTATTTTGAATTGAATAATTGTTCTACACGAATACAGCGGTAATCGAAGATTTGTTTGAGTTTATTTTTTACTATTAAACTATTCATGATGCGTCCTAAAAAACCTAATGGTAAGGCATAATGAACTAAATCGGTCATTTTGACTCCATTTTCGGTGGCTTCAAAAAAGTGTTTGTGGTGCCATAATGCATAAGGCCCAAAACGCTGCTCGTCGATAAAATAACTGTTTTCTTTTACAAAAGTAATCTCGGTTACCCAAGGCAATTTTAGGCCCAAAAGTGGAGATACTTTGTATTGAATGATTTGTCCGGCATACATGTTTTTACCGTCAAAATCGGTGATTTGAAACCCCATGGTTTCGGGGGTTATTTTTTGAAGATTTTTGGGACTAGAAAAAAATTCCCAACATTCCTCTAGACTAGCATTTACGTGTTGAACGGTTTCTTTTTTGTAGAGTTTCATGGTGACTGGATGTTTTGTTTTAGTAAAAAATGTGGTGGTATTTGGATTTTCGCGTGAGGGATAGTAGTGGAGCTCTTTTTTGTTTTCAATTAGTGCGGGTTTTCACCCGGGCTAATTGAAAACAAAAAAAGCGGGAACGGATAGCCCGACCCTTGTGGTCACGCCCAACTATAGCTTATTAAATTTTATAATATTTAAAAGGGACAAAGAGCATTCCGAAGCATTCGCCATGTTCTTTTCCGAGGTGTTTGTGATGTACTTTGTGGGCTTTTCGTAAGCCGATTAAGTATTTATTATTGGTGTTTTTGAACCATTTGAATCGCTGATGTATCAAAACATCGTGTATCATAAAATAGCAAAATCCGTAGAAAGTGATGCCTAAACCTATGAAAAATAAATAGTTAAAGTGAGCTGCGGCTCCAAAATAGAAAAGCACGATGCTGGGAACGGCAAAAATGACAAAAAAGATGTCGTTTCGTTCAAAAACATTGGCGTATTTGGGTTGGTGATGGTCGGCATGAAAGTACCACATTAGGCCGTGCATAACGTATTTGTGGGTGCACCAAGTGACACATTCCATGAAAAGAAAAACGCCTAAAAAGATTAAAAAGGAAATCATTGCTGTGTTTTTATTGGATTAAAAAAGTTGTTTTTAAGACTTTATCAGACCATTTTTAGTTTATAGGTTACAAATGACTGGGCAAGAAGTCCTGCTTTTGTATAATTAGAAACGCGAATTCTGGTGCTGCCAATTTCATGACAGGGTGTGTTTTTGAGTTTTTTTAATAGCTTTTTGTAATAAATGAATGCGGTGTAAACCCCGAATTTTGCTTCGATGGGAAGTTGTATTATGCCTTGGTAGGCAATGCTGAAATCTTCTTCTATTTCGTTTATTATCATTTTTTTTGCTTTCTCATCAAAGGAATTTAGGTCAACTCCGGGAAAATAACTTCGGTTTAATACGAGGTTATCATCCTTTAAATCTCTGAGGAAATTCACTTTTTGAAAAGCGGAACCCAAACGCATGGCTTCATCTTTCAGCTGATTGTATTTTTGATTGTTTCCGTTGACAAAAACTTTGAGACACATTAGCCCGACAACATCTGCAGAGCCATAAATGTATTCTTTGTATTCTTCAATACTGTGATAATCAGATTTGATTAAATCCAATTTCATGCTTTTGAGAAAGGCTTGTATTAAATCATCAGAAATATTGTATTTCTTAACGGTAATTTGAAAAGCATTCAAAATGGGATTTAAACTAATACCTGTATGAAAAGCTTTGTAATATTCGGTTTCGAAATCGTTTATAAGAATTTCTTTTTCGAAACCATGAAAAGAATCCACAATCTCGTCAGCAAAACGCACAAATCCATAAACGCTATAAATAGCATCGCGAATGCTGGGCGAAAGCATATAAACGGCAGTTGAAAAGGAAGTACTATAGCTTTTTGTGACTAACTGACTACACTTAAAAGACACATCATCAAATAATTGCTTCATAATTTATTCTTCTGAAAATTGCGTATTAATTAAATCTGACACTAGTTTACCTGAGATTAATGCTGGGGGAACTCCTGGTCCTGGAACGGTTAATTGGCCTGTAAAATATAAATTTTTCACCTTCTTACTTTTTAATTTTGGTCTCAAAAAGGCGGTTTGTAATAAGGTATTTGCCATTCCATAGGCATTTC
>CANEXR010000205.1 GCA_947443815.1 Flavobacteriaceae bacterium
AGCAAACGCAAGCGGAATTATTGAAGTTACCACTACAAAAGTCCTCGATACATACATCCATAAAATCGTTTTTAAGAAGGTAACTTTTACCAAAGGAGAAAGTAATTTTACACTTGGAGATAGCTACATTTATGGCGAATTAATTACTACAAATTAATGCTTTTTTACCTGTGAAAAAAGTATTAATTTGTATTAAAATAGTATAAAAAAAAACCGCTAGTATTTTTTTACTAGAGGTTTTTTTTTGCCGTTTTTCAAACTAAAAAATCATATTATTTGCTATTTTGTTTGATAAAAACTTCTGTTGCACCCAATCCATATTTTTGATAATTGCTATCTTGAAAAGCAATATTATCATACCGTCCTAATAAAAAATCAAGTTCTGCTTTTAAAATTCCTTCGCCAACACCGTGGATAAAAACAATCTTAGGAATTCGGTTTTTTATTGCAAATTCAATATGTCTTTTTGCTGTTTCAGATTGCAATGTTAAAATATCATAATTAGACATTCCCCTTTTATTGGGAACTAATTTTTCAATGTGCAAATCAAATTCAGGAGCAGAAATTTCGTTCTTATCTTTGCGCTCTTTAACAAAACTTCTTGGTTTTGGGATTTCTTTTTCTTTGGCAATTTCACTTACATTAATTCTTCTTATAGAATCCATTAAGTTACTGGAATCGTTTATTTTAATTAATTCATTGACAAAAAATGTCATCACAAATCCGTCTTCCGTTTCTATAGTTACTTGTTGCTCTTTGACTGAAATCACAACTCCATTCACGGCCTCATCAAGTACTGAAACTTTATCTCCTTTGCTATACATCTTCTTCTTCTTTATCTTGATTTTTACTTGGTGTTTTAGCACTTAATCTCATCATACCAAACATAAAAACAGCAATAGCAATTACTGTTATATAAACATTTTTATCGGTACTGCTTTGTTCATAAAAGGCAACCAATAGGGCTATAATCATTATTGGAAATACAAACTTTTTCATCTCTTTTATTTTAATTTTCAAAAGTAAGGAATTTAAAACTGTCCCTAATTTATTATCGCAAACGTTTCTTATTTTTTTGTAAAATTGTAAAAAATAAAAACCTTGAATTTAGAAAAATACATGTTGCCTTGTTTAAGCAAAACACTCTTTGGAATTGAGTGTTTGGGCTGTGGATTTCAGAGAGCTTTTTTACTTGTTTTAAAAGGAAATTTTACAGCCGCTTTTGAAATGTATCCTGCCATTTATAGCACCCTATTGTTTTTAGGATTTGCAGGAATTCATTTTTTTTATTCCAATAAAAATTACACAAAATGGGTGCTCTTTTTAGCGGTTGTAAATGGCTTTTTTATGATTGGTGGCTATTATTACAAACACTTCTAAAACTACTTTTTGATTCGGCTCAAAATATCATTCATCATTTCGATTTGTACTTTTTGAATTTCTATTAATTCATGTTGTTGATGAAGAATTAAATGGTCTAATTTTTCATGCAACATTCTAATTTCAAGTTCTGATTTTAAATTAATCATATAGTCTTTTTTGGCGCGTTCCCGATCTTTTTCTTCCTGACGGTTTTGACTCATCATAATTACAGGAGCTTGAAGTGCTGCGAGACAGGATAAAATTAAATTCAATAAAATAAAAGGATAAGGGTCAAATCCTTTATTCATTAAAAAATAAATATTAGCCAGAATCCACAATAAAATAAAAACTCCAAATAAAATTATAAATTTCCAGCTTCCGCCAAAAGCAGCCACTTTATCCGCAATTTTTTGACCAAAAGTTCTTGTCTCAATTTCATCTTCGACTTCACTCACCAAAGAAGTATCTTGTTTTAAAGAACCCATAACATGTTCTTCGAGATTGGTCAATTCTCCAATTTCCGCTAATAAATAATTTGAAATGTATTTTTCACGATACAAATTCAATTCACTTATTGCTATAAATTGATCACTCGTAAACGAAGGATAATCTTTTATAATAAGCCCTAAAATTGGGTTTTGAATAGACTTCCCAGAAATTTTTTCATTTATTGGAAATTCTATACCCGAAATAGCACTTTTGAAAGTAGTATTGGTTTTCATATAAAAATATTTATACGCTAATTTACGCATTTAAAAAGGATTTCGTACTAATTGACCATCGCTTAACAGAACTCAAATAACAAATTACCTGTTTCATAGTCTAGATTTTTTTAAAACATCAAATAAAATTTGTTTAATTCATAGTATCTAGCACCGAAAGTACCTGTTTTTTTAATCCTGAGTTTGCCCTTTGTCTAAAAACGCCTTACTTTTACTGCATTCAAATACTAATTCAATTTTATAATCGTGACAAAAGATCTGATTATCCAAAATATCAATTCCTTAAAGAGTCATTTTTCTATCAGCTACGGAATTAAAACAAAAACAGAAGCTTTTACTGAAAAATTATTCTACACCTTATTCGATGCCAATGCGCCATTGAACGAAAGTATTGATGCCTTAGAAAAACAGTTTAAAGAAATTTCTGCAATTGCATGCCAAAAACCAGATGCAGTATGTGATTCTATTTGGGAAAAATACTTAGAAAAACTGCCTTCTGTTCTTGAAAATCTCAATCAGGATGCTGCTTATATTTTAGAAAATGATCCTGCTTCGAATAGTATTGAAGAGGTATATCTTGCCTATCCCGGGTTTTATGCAATAGCTATCTATAGATTAAGTCACGAATTATACCTGTTAGATTTATTACTATTTTCAAGATTAATGAGCGAATATGCCCATCGAATTACTGGAACAGACATTCATGCAGGTGCAACTATTGCATCACCTTTTTTCATTGATCATGCAACCGGAATTGTAATTGGCGAAACAACTGTTATTGAAAAGAACGTAAAAATATATCAAGGGGTTACTTTGGGTGCATTAAGCATTACCAAGGAAATGAAAAATTCAAAAAGACATCCTACTGTTGAAAAAAATGTTTGCCTTTATGCCAATGCCACAATTTTGGGTGGAACAACTACTATTGGAAAAAACAGTATTGTTGGAGGTAATGCTTGGGTTACAAAATCAATTCCTGCCAATTCTATTGTAACCAATACCACCACCACAGAAGTAAAAGTAAAAGAGAAAAATTAGCATGAAACCTCAAAAACTATTAGCCCTTATTGGGAATACTCCCTTAGTGGAAACAACTCGTTTGATACAGAATCCAAACATAAAACTTTTATTGAAACTCGAAGGAAATAATCCTGGTGGTAGCGTAAAAGATCGCGCTGCCTATAACATGATTGCCGCTGCTCTAGAAAGAGGGGACATCAAAAAAGGAGATAAACTTATTGAAGCTACTAGCGGAAATACCGGAATAGCTTTGGCAATGATTGCACAGTTATTTGGCATTGAAATTGAATTGATACTTCCCGAAGATTCCACCAAAGAACGAACACAAACGATGCGTGCTTATGGTGCAACAGTAATTCTTACTCCAGCAAGTTCTGGAATTATTGGTTCCAGAGATTATGCGGATAAAAAAGTAGCCGAAGGAGGTTATATTATGCTCAATCAATTTGGTAATGACGACAATTGGAAAGCGCATTATAAAACTACTGGCCCAGAAATTTGGAATGATACCGAAGGAACTATTACTCATTTTGTCTCAGCTATGGGAACTACTGGAACTATAATTGGTACTTCTACTTATTTAAAAGAAAAAAATCCAGCTATCCAAATTATTGGCGCTCAACCTAGTGATGGCTCGCAAATTCCCGGTATTCGAAAATGGCCTACCGAATATTTACCAAGAATTTTTGATGCCTCAAAAGTGGATACCATTATTGAAGTTACCGAGGCAGAAGCCCGAAATATGACCAAAAGACTCGCTCTAGAAGAAGGTGTTTTTGCAGGAATGAGTAGTGGCGGTTCAGTTGCTGCAGCTCTAAAAATAGCAGAACAGTTAGAATCTGGTGTAATCGTCGCTATTATATGTGACCGAGGTGATCGCTACCTGTCTTCGGATTTATTCGATTAATACATTCAAAAAGAAGTGGTTGTTTTTAAATAATAAAAAAAGAAAATTGTATCATTTATCACATCTCTTTAAAAATATAAAACAGATTTTTAATTTGCCACATGCTATGGTATCATTTGTTATGAAAGAACAAGTAAAATCCCAAGATTGGGCAAACCTAAATAAATACCATTCCGAAAACACAAAACTACAACTATCAGCATCAAGTAGTTCTAGAATTGTACTGATTGGAGATTCTATTACTGAAATGTGGTCCGCTTCAAATCCAACTTTTTTTGTTGAAAAAAACTATATTAACCGTGGCATTAACGGACAAACCACACCACAAATGCTCCTCCGTTTTAGAGCTGATGTTATTGCTTTACAACCCAAAGTTGTTGTTATTTTAGCTGGAATTAATGATATTGCAGGAAACACAGGCCCATCAACATTGGAAATGATTGCTAACAATATTTTTTCGATGGCAGAACTCGCAAAAGCCAATAACATAAAAGTGGTTCTATGTTCTGTACTCCCAACAACTAATTTTCCTTGGAAACCCAATCAACATCCTGCAGAAAAAGTAATCGCGCTTAACCAAATGATTGAAAGCTACGCAACCACTAATGCCATTAAATACCTTAATTATTATTCTGCTATGGTAAATGATCAAAAAGGGTTATCGGCAAGCTATTCGGGAGATGGTCTTCATCCCAATAAATTAGGGTATCAAATAATGGCACCACTTGTCGAAAAAGCAATAAACGAAGTTTTAATCATCTTCTAAAAACAACAAAATGAACTATCGCAAACTAGGAAAAACAGGCTTTAAAATCTCCGAAATTTCTCTTGGCACCTGGCAAGTTGGTGGAAAATGGGGATCACCATTTAATGACAAAACTGCAGATGCACTACTTAATACTGCTATTGACAAAGGAGTAAATTTTATTGACACTGCCGATGTCTATGAAAACGGATGTAGTGAAACTGCTGTGGGCCGCGTAGTTCGCTCCCGTTCGGAACGCATTTATGTAGGTACAAAGTGCGGACGACACATCAATCCACATGTAAGTGAAGGATACCAACCCAAAGTACTGCAAAAATTTATTGAAGATAGTTTGAAAAGAACGGGCTTAGAAGCTTTAGATTTAATCCAATTGCATTGTCCTCCAAACGAAGTCTTTTATCGCCCCGAAATCTTTGAACTATTTGACCGTTTGAAAGAACAAGGAAAAATTCTAAATCTAGGCGTCAGCGTTGAAAAAATAGAAGAAGCCTTGAAAGCTATTGAATATCCTAATGTATCAACTGTTCAGATTATTTTTAATCTTTTTCGCCAACGTCCATCAGAACTCTTTTTCAAAGAAGCACAAAAAAAAGACATCGGTATCATCGCTAGAGTTCCCTTAGCCAGCGGATTACTCACTGGATTATTTACTTCTGAAACAA
>CANEXR010000206.1 GCA_947443815.1 Flavobacteriaceae bacterium
AAAGCTAACGAAGTAATTAAACCCGTAGTTGGATCTCTTCTACTAAGAGGATTTCCATTTATGTCTTGAAATTCAATTTTTATATTAGGCCTTAATCTTGTATTTAGTAAAGCGGCATCTTCACGGTCTAGATTTAATGCCCAAAAGCTATAAGTTATAGGCACTCCAGGTATTATACCAGTAACAGTTGCAGTATAAAATACACCAGCTAAATAATTGGCATTGAACAACGCCATTCTACCATTTGGGTCTGATGGTTGAGTATGGTCTTTTCCTTTGTACCAATAATCTTTTGCCCATGAAGCAATAGCATAAGGAGCTCCTGTTTCTAGTTGTGCACTGTAGGCAACTGTATATTTACCATCATTTAAATCTGAAAGATCCATTTGTGGGCAATCCGTTGTGTTGTTTCCAGTTGAAATAGTGCCATCTTCATAACAATAATTTGATGTAGCATTGTTAACTAATGTTGCTAATTCTACTGAAGTTCTATTTCCAATACCAAAAGTTTCATTCAAAAACTTGTAATTAGCCTTATTAGTGCTATATTTTTTACAATCTAATTCTTCATTAACATCAATTATACCATCATTGTCATCATCTATATCTACATTATCAAAAACACCATCTCCATCACTGTCATAAAAAGTTTGTATTCCTGTAGCTTGTATATCAAATACATATGTTTTATTTCCGCTTAAGTTATAGCTTAATGTTACAGTAGTTTTTACTGCACCAGTTGTTGTTGCCAAAGGGTTAAATTTGATGCTAAAAGTACTTGTTCCACCAGCAGCGATTGAACCTGAAGGCTGACTATTAATTGTAAATGCAGTATTTCCTGAGATTGTGATATAAGGTTGTATGCCAATTTGGCTCATACTGCTTGTAGTTATGTTTTTTATAGTAAATGTTTTAATTAATGGAGCTGTAATAATTTGTGTAGAACCATAATCTGTCCAATCGTTTAGATTAGGTGTTGTATCTGGGTTAGGAATTACTACATTGTTACCAGTTACTGTGATATCGGTGGCAGTTAAATTTGCTATAACAGCTTGCCTTGGCGATGTGCAACCTCCGTTAGTAGTAGATACATAATAAGTAGTGGTTTGGCTTATAGAAGGGCTATAACTTGTTCCAGTTGTAATAGCTGCTTCACCAATACTACTTGGTAATGCCCACCATGAGATTGTTCCAGCTGACGCAGTTGCTTGCATAGCAGTTGTTAGAGTTCCTCCAGGAGAAGCTACAGATCCATTTGTAACCGAAGTGATTGTTGGTGTTGACGCTGCGGTTACTGATAACGTTCTAATTGCACTAGAAGTTGTTGTTCCTCCACAAGTTATTGAGGCTATGACACTGATGTTTCCGGTAGCAGCTGTAGAAGAAGGTAGTACTGTTATAGCACTTGTACCATTTCCTCTTACAATAGTATAATTTGTGGGAACAGTCCAAGTATAAGTGATTCCAGGAATATTTGTTACGGTATATATTGTTTCGTTTCCTTTACATGGAGATGTAGACCCACTAATTGTACTCGGTTGTGCTGGAGTTCCAGATGAAACAGCTAATGGGTTTGCGGCAATTATACATCCTGTAGCTGTATTTGTCACACTCATATTTATATTACCAGTTGTTGCAGTTGTGTTTACAGTTAAAGCATTTGTGCCAGTACCTGAAACTACGGTCCAACCAGTTGGTAAAGTCCCCCATGAATAAGTAACTCCGGGAGAGCTAACTACGCTGTAAGTCTGTTGGGTTCCAGCACATATAAAACTATTTCCTGATATTACTGGTTTAGGTGTTACTGTAAAAGTTGCTGTGCTTGTAACAACACCACCTGGAGTAGTTACAGTTACCAGACCTGTCAGACCATTACCAATAGTTGCGGTTATTTGTGTACTGGAATTTACGATAAATGATGCATCTATCCCACCTATTTTTACATTTGTTGCCCCTGTAAAATTTGTACCATTAATAACAAGACTTCCTCCTTCGCAACCTGCTGATGAACCTAAGCTTGTGATTGTAGCAACAGGTCTTAATAGTACTAGTAAACCACCGTTGTATTCTACTGATGATAATGTGGCAGTTCCCGTTCCGGTAGGTCCTGCAGTTGGCATTAAAGCCCATGCTGCACCGACTGATGTTTTATTGGTGCCACTATTTTGGACATCATATAGCTCAGTAAGAGACCCTGGTGATGTAGTGGACCATGCTGACCATGTGGGTGCGCTACCAGCAACTTGGCCTAACATTATTACAGCTGCATTTGGAGTTACTGTTGTTCTAGTAGCTGCTGTAACTGAATTAGAGCTTGCTGTACTAATATTAGTTGCGGCAACATCAAAAATGGCATTAGTATCTACTCCTGAAAAGGCAATAATTGCTCCAGCACCACTATTGGTACCTGCGCCCATTGTAAATGTATAGGATGCGGTACTTAAATCAGCAACTACGGCTTTTTTATAAAGAACTGCACCGTATCTATTAGTTCCTCCAAGGGTTATTCCTTTACTTAAAGTCCAACCTGTACAAGTAGGTGCGGTACTATTGTTATTACCTTGAGCAATATTAGCTATCATAATATCATTAACTGCAATTCCGGTAGGTTTATTAATGATTAAAGATGTAGTTGTAGTAGTTGCTGTTGTGGCTGTACCTCTTTGTGCTATTTGTGAATAAGATAATAAGTGTAATAAAAACAAAGTAATAGTAAGAAAAATCTTCTTATAGCCTAGTGTAATTTTATTCATAATATTCTTAAATTTTTCAACTAGCTGGAATAGTTGTTATTTTGATTCGAATTAAAACTCTTTTTGGGACAATAATTATAAAAAAATAGCTGATTAATAATATTGTATCTATTGATCTAATATTCTTTTGCGCCAAATGTAATATAAAAAATTGTAAGAAAAAAATATATTTTATCGATAAAATACATTTTTTCATCGACAAAATGCATAATTACGTTTTATAACAAGTAATTAATTACAAAAAAATAATAATTATTACAAAATAAATTGAATTAATTTTTTATTTTATTTTATCAAATTTATATTGTTTTAAAAAGGTGAAATCTTAATTTTATGGAATAAATGCTATAGTAATTAGAGATTATTTCTAAAATTTATTAACTAAATATATTTTAATTGTTTTTTTTATTAATTTCTCTTTTTTTACAAAAAATTATTTTAAAATTGATTTTTTAATAAAAAAGCAGAAATATTTTTTTTTTGAAATACTGACATTTGAACTTTACTTTTTTAAGTATTTAATATAAATTTTAAAAGCACTTGTGCTTGTGCTTTTTGTAAGTTAAGTTATTCACAAAATAAGTAAACCGGAAAAGTCACATAAAATAAAAAAAAGACCGTTGCAAATGCTAAAGTATTTTTAGATTCGATTGAATCTAATGTTGTAACGGATAAAAATGGAGATTTTGAGGTTCAGGTGCCAGAAAAGGTAAAATCGATTAATATTTATTCCCATACTTACGGATTGTTATCTGCAAAATACAATAAGGAGAATATTATGAATTTAGAAGAAGAGAAAAAAGGAAAAGATAAACCAAAGATAGGAGCAGAAATTACTATTGGATATTCTGAAAGGGATCAAAAATATTAGGTGAACACCAAACAAAATATAAATTCAGCAAACCACAGCGGGTGTAATTATTATTAAAACAAAACAAACTGTAAGCGATAAATAGAGACTAATTAATAAGCCCAAAGTATAAAAAAACGGATTAGTTAATACTAATCCGTTTTTTTATTTGACTTTAAATCTTATAGCGAGACTTAGATTTGGACTCGAGATCTCAGGATTACGAATTTGATTACTTATTTAAAAATAATCCAAATAATCCCTCGTATTAATTGATTTTATTGAAAATTGTGTGCCGTTATTATTAATTATTTAGCCCAAATTAATCAGATTTAATTAATCGTATTGATTGGATTATGATAGTTGTCAACTAAATCAAAACAGAATATTAAATTTTAGGATAGTGTCTTTAGGAATTTATTTGTACCACTAGATGATGTTATTTTATTTTCAAATTTAATATTTCTCAAGAATATGTTTAAAATGGGTTTCGTTTTTATACACTTGAGTCAACAAACTTGGTAAAACGACCAATAATAATGGTATTGCTACAATAAAACCGCCAATTACTGCTATTGCCAAAGGCTGGTGCAATTTTGAACCCGTTCCTATTCCTATCGCTAATGGCAAAAGTGCAATTATTGCTCCTAAAGCGGTCATTAATTTAGGTCGCAAACGCGTTGAAATCGAATAGATTATAGATTGATTTACATTCCTTGTTAGTTTGAAAGTTTCTCTAAATTGCAGGAATGTAAAAATTGCATTTTCCGCAATAATTCCAACAATCATAATAATTCCTGTATAGCTTCCAACGTTTAAAGGTGTTTTGGTTATAAAAAGTAAAAGATAGCTTCCTGCAATTCCTAAAACCGAAATTAAAAGGATAATCAATGCAATTCTGAAATCCCGAAAAAGAAATAAAATCACACCAAAAACTAATAAAGAAGAACTTATTAATATTAGTAATAATTCTCTAAAAGATTGTTGTTGGTCTTTGTAAGCGCCAGCATATTCAATGTAATAACCCGGTGGTAAATGCACTTCTTGGGAAACTTTATCCTGAATTTCTTGCATCACACTTCCCAAATCCCGATTGTCCAATCGTCCGCTTACGACACCCATCATTTGAAGATTTTCACGTTCAATTTCGGCAGTCCTTTTTTGTACAGAAATTGTAACCAGACTTGTAATCGGAATAGATTGTCCGTTGGGCATGAATATTTTGAGTTGTCTAATGTTCTCCAAACCTCGTTTCTGTCCATTAGTATAAATTAATCGAATTGGTACTTGTTTTTCGTTTTCTAATAGGCTACCTACAACATTTCCTTCTAATGCAGTTTGCATTTGAAATTGTAAATCAGTAGGAGTAATTCCATATTGAGCTAATTGGGAATAATTAGGTTGAATATTTATGGACGAACCAGCTAAAACAATACCATCAAAAACATCAGCTGTACCTTTGACTTTTTCGACAATTGCCGAAACTTGTCTGGCTGTTTTTTGTAATTCTGTTTGATTACTTCCAAAAATTTTGACTTCAATAGGTGAAACCGAGCTCATTAAATCACCCAACATATCGCCAATGACTTGACCAAAATCGATTCGTAAAGCTGGTTGTGTGGCTTCCACTTTGGCACGAATTTCATCTATGACATCATTACTAGTTTTGCTTCTTTTGTTCTTTAATTGAATTAAATAATCACCTCGATTGGGCTCCGTAATAAAAAATCCCATTTGGGTTCCAGTTCTTCTACTATAAGCTGCTACTTCGGGAATCTTGATAATTAT
>CANEXR010000207.1 GCA_947443815.1 Flavobacteriaceae bacterium
ATGTTATCATGTAAGAAATTAGCAATTTTTTTTCGCTCCATTTCCTGACCTGTTATGGAAGCATTAATTACGTTTTGCTGAATTTTACTTCGAATACTATTAAGTCTGTTTTTTTGTTTTAACCTTGAGTTTTGAAAGAAAAAGTAAAATAAAATTATACTAGCAATAAAAAGCGAAAATACTACCACAACTATTTTCTTATTCATTGATTGCTCTTGTAATAAGATTTCTTCTTTTGTTTTGTATTCCAATTCTATTTTTTCTATTTCTCTTTTGTATTCATCTAATTCAAGATTAATACCGGCAACTTTTGCTTTTTTTAGTTTTTCTTCATTATTAAGTTCTGTTGTGATGGTATTGAATAATTCTAAATTTTCATAAGCTTTTTTGTAAAATCCGTTTTTTAATAAAAATTTCGAATATTCATGGTGAGCAAAAGATAAATCTGATTTTTCGTTACCATTATTCCCCATACGGATCGCTTTTTCAAAAAAGAAAATGGCTTTTTTAGTGTCATTTTTATAATTGTAATACATGCCGTTAAGCATATTTAATGCTACTACGGTTGATTCATCCCTACTTTGATGATACTTTTCATTGATAAATTTTAGATAGGGATAACCAGATTCAAATTGACCAATATCAAAATAAGCCCATGTAATATTGAGTTTGGTAAACAACACTTGTTCTGTATCTTTTCTTTTTTTGCTGTATGCTAAAGACTTCTTATAGTAATAAATACCAGTTATATATTGTTTTTTATCAAAACAATATATATTTCCTAAATTATTATACAACCAATTTTTTAGCTCATCATTAGGTGTTTTATTGGCGTAAACTAATCCTTTGTTATAATAAAAAAAAGCTTTATCAGACTCTGCTAATCCGTCAAAATTTGCCCCAATAATGTTATAAATTTTAGCTATTAATTCATTGTTTTTAGTGGTAATAGCAAATCGTAATGCCAATCTAGACTCAATTAAAGATTTTTCATATTGTTCTTCCTTCATCAATTTTGTGGCTTTGTCACAAAGTTGAGTAATTTCTTTATTAGAAAGTCTTTTAGGTTGTGCGTAGCTACTACTATAAAAAAAGGGAAGTATTAAAAAGAATACTATAAAAAAACTGTTTTTACTCATATCATTAATTGTACTGACAAAAATAATTAAAATTATAAAAACACTAAGAACTAGGACTTTATGATGTTGTTTTTTATAGCATATTTTACAAGGCTAATAGTGTTTTTTAAGTCTAGCTTTTTCATAATGTTTTTTCGATGTGTTTCAACAGTATTAGTACTTATAAATAATTGTTCACTAATTTCTTTACCGCTGAATTCTAATGAGATTAATGTTATAATCTCTAACTCACGTCCGGTCAAAATAGAGTTTTCTACAGATTGTATTTTTGATAATTTTGGATTGTCTTTTGTGACTGTATTAAATATTTTTTCTCGAACAGATTTACAAAAGTAATCCTCACCATTAGCCACAGCATAAATGGCTTCTACAATGTTTTCGCCAGCGCATTTTTTTGTCAAATAGCCGTTAGAACCCAATTTCATAACTTCCTTTATTAATTTTAAATCATCATAACTGGACAACACAATTACCTTACAAGGAAATCCTTTTAGTTTAAATTCTTTTAAGACTTCAATACCGTCCTTTTCGGGCATGCTGATGTCTATAATTAATATATCCGTTTTATTGGCTTTAACTTCATCAAATAAAAAACTACCATTCAATGAAAAACCCACTACTTCAAATGTAGGAATCGTATGAAGCAAAAATCGCATACCATCAATAAGGACTTGATGATCATCTGCTAAGTGGATTCTAATTTTTTTATTCATGGTATTGTTTCTGGTTTTCAAATTTATAAAAAATTAATTCAGTCTAATGTTTTATAGGATTTATTTTGTTATAATGAAATGGAATTGTCGAAACTTTTTTCCACAAAAAAACCCGAATTGTTACATTCGGGTTCTCTTCGCACTAATAAACTAAGTTTATAGGTTTACCTCAATCGGTCCACAGATTTTACAAGATCCTCATCCTTCTTGATGGCCTTATTAGCTAAGACTAATAATACGATAGCCAAGATAGGTAGAAACATCCCAATACCTTTCTCAGAAACAACAACTGTTGTTTCTCCAGATAAATTTAGCGAACGATATACAAACAATCCTAATAAAATTAAATTTAATATGATATTCAATCTGTCAATTACAAATTGATTTTGTCTTTTTTTATAAGATACAACACCCAATAAACTGAGTGTAGTACTCAGACCAAAAGCTATGACATACATTTGATCTTGCACAAAGTAATAGTCTTTATGATTAACTACCCATAAAGGAAAAATAAATGGTAAAATTCCAGTAGTTACAAATGCAAGCAACAAATAAATAGTCTGAATTCTTTGTATCATGTTTAATAAATGTTTTACAAAAATATATTTTCTTTTTAATAAATACTATTGTATGATAAAATTTTATTCGTATTATTGCATCATAATACCGTAAGCACTTCATACTGCGGTCTATTCAGAACGAAAAAAAGTACCACTATCGTTTCATTATTTCCAAATCAATTAAATTCATAGAACATTCATGTTTGAAATTTCTGCATTAAAAGAAATGAAGCTTTCTGAGCTTCAAGAAATAGCTAAATCGGCTAAAACCATAAAGTTTAACGGTGTGAAAAAAGAGACATTAATCAGTCAAATTTTAGAACATCAAGCGGCTTCTGTAGCATCAACACAAGCTAATACAGAACCTCAAAAAGTGGAAGAAGAGAAACCTAAACGAGCCCGAATTGTTCCTGTCAAAAAAGTGGCTATTCAAAAAAAAACAACACAATCTCTTTTTACAGCAGAAGATACTCCTGTAGTGGAAACAAAAGAAGTGGAACCAACTCCTGTTGTTGAAGTCATTGAAGCTCCAATAAACAACGAATCTCCCGAAAAGAAAGTTGGTAAAATTATAAAGTTTAATAAATCAGCTTACGAAAAGAAAATCGCATTACAAAAAGATAAGGAAGCTGCTAAAGAAATAAAAACCGAAACACAATCTGATGTTGCCTCAAGTGAAACGGTTGCAACTTCAGAAACTCCAATTACTCCTGTAAAAAAAGTTAATCCAAATCAATTAAACAAGCAAAACCAGAATCCAAATCCAAACCAAAATGGAAATGGAAATGGCAACCAAAATCCCAATTATAAAAATAAAAAAAATAATTTCAGTCATTCTGACTTCGAATTTGACGGAATTATTGAAAGTGAAGGAGTTTTGGAAATGATGCCTGACGGCTACGGATTTTTGCGTTCTTCCGATTATAACTATTTGGCTTCTCCAGATGATATTTATTTATCAACTTCGCAAATCAGATTGTTTGGTCTTAAAACTGGAGATACTGTAAAAGGTGTGGTTCGTCCGCCCAAAGAAGGAGAAAAGTTTTTCCCTTTAGTTCGGGTTTTAAAAATAAATGGTCACGATCCTCAAGTGGTACGAGACAGAGTTTCATTCGAACATTTAACACCCGTTTTTCCATCCGAAAAATTCAAATTAGCCGAAAAACAAAGCACAATTTCAACACGAATTATTGATTTGTTTTCTCCAATTGGAAAAGGACAAAGAGGTATGATTGTAGCACAACCCAAAACAGGTAAAACTATGCTGTTGAAAGATATTGCCAATGCAATTGCAGCAAATCATCCTGAAGTATATCTAATTGTTCTTTTGATAGACGAACGCCCTGAGGAAGTTACAGATATGCAGCGAAGTGTAAGAGGAGAGGTAATCGCCTCGACTTTTGACAGAGAGCCTCAAGAACACGTAAAAATTGCTAATATAGTACTTGAAAAAGCAAAACGTTTGGTTGAATGTGGACACGATGTAGTTATTCTTTTAGACTCAATTACACGTTTAGCAAGAGCTTATAATACCGTACAACCTGCTTCTGGAAAAGTATTAAGTGGAGGTGTAGATGCCAATGCATTACAAAAACCTAAACGTTTCTTCGGTGCTGCCAGAAATGTTGAAAATGGAGGTTCACTAAGTATTATTGCTACAGCGCTTACCGAAACGGGTTCAAAAATGGATGAAGTTATCTTTGAAGAATTCAAAGGAACTGGAAATATGGAATTACAATTAGACCGAAAAATTGCCAACAAACGTATTTTTCCTGCTATTGATTTAACTTCTTCTAGCACAAGACGCGATGATTTATTATTAGATCAACAAACTTTGCAACGCATGTGGATTATGCGAAAATACCTTTCAGATATGAATCCTGTTGAAGCAATGGATTTTATAAATGATCGTTTCAAGAAAACTAGAAACAATGAAGAGTTTTTGATTTCAATGAATGATTAAAAAATTTGATTTTTTAGTTAAAGCCAAACCTGAAAATAAAACATAAAAAAATCCTCGAAAAAAATTCGAGGATTTTTTGTAAATACTATTTTTATTCTTTTATAAACTTTCTTTTCTTTCCAATAAAGCCATATAAAAACCATCAAAACCAGATTCAGAAGCTAGGATTTTTTGGTCTTTTATAAAATTAAATTGTTTTCCAATATCAGTTGTCAAAAAACGAGCCACTTGTTCTTGGTTTTCAGATGGCAAAACAGAACATGTTGCATAAACCAATTTTCCTCCTGGTTTTACTATTTTAGAATAATTTTCTAAAACTTCTGCTTGTACTTTACGGATGTTATCAATGAATTCAGGTTGCAATTTCCATTTAGCATCGGGATTTCTTTTCAAAACTCCTAAACCACTACATGGTGCATCAATTAAAACTCTATCCGCTCTTTCATGAAGTTTTTTAATCACTTTGGTAGAGTCAATAATACGGTATTCAATATTGAAAGCACCATCTCTTTTGGCTCTCAATTTTAATTGCTTTAATTTACTTTCGTATAAATCCATAGCAATTAATTGTCCTTTGTTTTCCATCAAAGCAGCAATGTGCAATGTTTTTCCACCAGCACCAGCACAAGTATCTACGACACGCATTCCAGGTTTTACATCAAGAAAGGCGGCAACTAATTGTGAATTGGCATCCTGAACTTCAAAAAAACCTTGTTTGAAAGCATCTGTCAGGAATACATTAGCTCTTTCTCTTAAGACTAATGCATCTGGTTGGTTGGGTAAAAAATCAGTTTCAATGTTCAGATCCATTAAAATTGCTCGTAACTGTTCCTTAGTTGTTTTTAAGGTATTGACACGAAGAATTACTTTGGCTGGTTGGTTTTGAGCTGTTATCTCTGTTGCCCAAACTTTCTCACCTAATTCTTTTACGCCCAATTCATCCATCCAATCAGGTATAGATTCTTTTAAGGCTCTAACTTTTGAAAGTTCGTCA
>CANEXR010000208.1 GCA_947443815.1 Flavobacteriaceae bacterium
AAAGCCTGGATTTTTCATGGTGATGTTTTTGATGCTTCTGTACAACATTCCAAATGGATTGCAAAATTAGGCGGTTTAGGATACGATTATTTAATTGTTATGAATCGTTTTGTGAATTGGTTTCTATCAAAAATGGGCAGAGAACCTTATTCTTTTTCAAAAAAAATAAAAGCTAGTGTTAAAAAAGCAGTAAAACATATTTCTGATTTTGAAACAACTGCTACTGAATTAGCCATCGAAAAGAAATATGACTATGTTATTTGTGGGCACATTCATGAACCCAAAATGATTCAGAAAGAAAATAAAAATGGAACTACATTATACTTAAATTCAGGCGATTGGGTAGAAAACTTAACAGCATTGGAATACAATAAAAAACGTTGGAAACTATACAATTATCAAGAATCTAACTTTTCTGAAGAAGAAAAAGAAGAAGATTCACTTTTTGAAATGGAAAATCTAATTAGCCAAATTACTTTTCAAAAAACAAAAATCAATTGATTAAAAACAAACTATTACTACCAAAAAAATATTTGTGATGGTTTTACTTAAATAAAAATTAATTTATCTTTGATTTATCTTTAATCAAAAAAAAGTATTCTATGAAAAAATTAATTTTAATCTTCACCTTTTTTTGCACCATTCAATTAGTTCATTCACAGGAAATTGGTGTTCGCTTTGGAAATGTTACTGGTAATGATGTAGCGGTTGACGGAGTGTTTTCTTCAGGCAAATTTAGTAGAATTCATGCGGATGTTTCTTTTGGAAATGGCGGAGTCGGAGCCGACGCACTTTGGGATTTTATTTATAAACCCATCGACGGTGATAATTTGAAATGGTATTTAGGAGCTGGCCCTTCGGTATTTATTGGTGATAATTTTTTATTGGGCGCCAGTGGCGAAGTTGGTCTAGAATACCGATTTGATGAAGTGCCAATTGCTTTAGGATTAGATTGGAGACCAACCTTGTGGGTTGTTGAAGAAACGGACTTTCATGCTGGTGGATTTGGCTTGAATGTTCGATATGTTTTTTAAAAAAAATATCAATCCATTTTTATTTATAAAGGCTTTAGATTCAACATCTAAAGCCTTTCCCTTTTTTTTTAACCTTTTTTTTCTTTAAAAAAACATGTAAATATTGCAACTTTTTAAAATTATTCTGTAAATAATACGTTTATGTATATTATAAATTTGCATCAATAAATATTTACTTATGAAAAAAATTATTTTATCGGCTGTTATGCTAATGGGATTAGCATTTACTGCACAAGCACAAGACATTTCAAAAAACGCTTTAGGTTTACGCTTTGGAGACAGCGGTGGTTTTGGAGGAGAGATTTCTTATCAAAGAGCTTTGTCTAGTGATAATCGTTTAGAATTGGATTTGGGTTGGAGAAATAGAAGCAATTTTAACAATAATGGTTATGACGACAATGCAATCAAATTAACGGGTTTATACCAATGGGTTTGGAACATTGATGGTGGATTCAATTGGTATGCAGGAGTTGGTGGTGGATTAGGAAGTTTTAATTATGATTCAAACGGTAATTCTTATAGTGATACTTTTGTATATGCTGCTGGGGATATCGGAATTGAATATGGTTTTGGCGAAGTTCCAATTTTACTTTCTTTGGATTTAAGACCTGAGTTTGGTGGCAATGGATATTATAAAAACAACTATAGTTCAGATGTTGCTTTGGCAATTAGATATCAATTCTAATTTAAATTTAAACTTAAAAATCCCGTTTTGTTTTTTTGTAACAAAACGGGATTTTCTATTTTATGATGATTTCTTTTTTTGAATTTATTCTGACTACACAAAAAGGATTTGTAAAAGCTTGCGTTACACTACTACCTGATTCAGGAATAGTTTCTTTTATTGTTATAATAATATTTTTATCCGTTTCTACTGCACTTTCAATCCCTATTGCATATCCTCCGGATGTCTTTTCTCCCATATTCAAAATAACAAAATTTGAATTCTGAATATCATTTGGGCCTATTTTTTTTCTCAAATTTTCATCATTTTCAAGCATCTTAATTTCATTTGGCTCAGTTAAAATCTCAAAAAAACGAATACTTGCTCCTCCATCCGATTGCTGTGTTAAAACATCATATAAAGAAGTTCCAGATTTTTTTGTAGAAGATGCACCACAGGAAAAAAGGAATAAAACTAACAATAACAGTAGTGTTTTTTTCATGTATTAGATATTTGAATAATGAATACAATTTTACAAATATTTATTGATTGCTTTATGGTATAAATCTTCGTATAAAGGTAAGATGTTTTTGATATCAAATTTCTTGGCAATCTTTAAAGCACTTTTTTTAAATTCAGAAAGAACAGTATCATGTCTAAGAATTTTCAAAGCATTTTGAGCCATTTCATCTGTATTCCCTACATCACTTAAATAACCTGAAATTCCATCAAAATTAACTTCAGGCAAACCTCCTGAATTACTTGATATTACGGGAACACCACAAGCCATTGCTTCAAGGGCAGCCAAACCAAAACTTTCTGTTTCTGAGGGTAACAAAAACAAATCTGTTAAACATAGAATCTTATCAATTTCATTACTGTTTCCAAAAAAAATCACTTTATCAATTATACCAAGTTCCTGACATAAATATTCCGCTTTTTCTTTTTCGGGACCATCGCCTACCATCATTAATTTAGCAGGGATTTCTTTTTGAATATTATAAAAAATCTTAATTACATCCGGAATTCGTTTTACTTTTCTAAAATTACTGATATGGGTAATAATTCGTTCATTAGGATTTGCCATAACTGAACGATGACATGGTGCACTGGGATCTTTTTTGTTTTTGTCTAATTCAATAAAATTAGGAATCACCTGAATTTTATTTTTAATTTTAAATAATTTAAGAGTGTCCTCTTTTAAACTTTGAGACACTGAAGTAACAAAATCAGATTTATTAATGCTAAAAGTTACAGCTGGTTTATAAAAAGGATGATTACCTACTAATGTAATATCCGTCCCGTGAAGTGTGGTTACCATTGGAATATTTATGCCTTCATCTTTTAACATTTGTTTTGCCATATATCCCGCATATGCATGTGGGATAGCATAATGAACGTGAAGCAATTCGATTTTATACAATTTTACCATGTCAACTAATTTACTTGACAAAGCCAATTCATAAGGTTGATAATGGAATAAAGGATATTCTGGAACATTCACTTCATGATAATGAACATTTGGATTCAATAATGCTAAACGCACTGGTTGACTATAGGTTATAAAGTGAATTTCATGTCCTCTATGAGCTAATTCAAGCCCTAATTCAGTAGCTACAACACCACTACCACCAAAGGTTGGATAACAAACTATTGCTATTTTCATTTATCTATTTTAAGGATACGAATTTACTGAAAATACAATTGCAATTGGGGAAAAATCACTTTAAAATAGCACCTAATTTTAAAAAAATGTGTTTCAAATTGTTTATTCAAGAAGTTATTTTTGAATGGACTCATAAATTATCTTTTGTATATCTTCACGGATATTTTCTTTAGATAAAGTATTTTTAGGATCGTTGGGAAAAGTTCTATTGGATAAAAAAACATAAACAATTTCATATTCTGGATCAGCCCAAGCCATTGTGCCTGTAAATCCAGTATGTCCAAAGCTAGTCATAGATGCACAACCACAAGTTGGTCCTTCAATACCTAATTGTGGTTTGTCAAAACCAACTCCTCGCCTATTCCCTTCTGAACAAAAATAGCAGGTATTGAAATCATTGAATGTTTTTTCTGAAAAATATTGATAGTTACCATAATTGCCTTTTTGCAGATACATTTGCATAATTTTAGCAATATCCATAGCATTCGAGAAAATGCCTGCATGTCCCGCTACACCACCTTCCATAGCTGCAGCCATATCATGAACATACCCTTGAATTGTTTGATGGCGAAAATAAGTGTCAATTTCTGTTGGAGGAATGTCGCTTTTATTTACTTTTTGTAAAGGATTATACATTGTATTATTGGCTCCTAAAGGTTTGAAAAAATTCTCAAAACTCAAAATATCTAATTTTTTCCCTGTTGCTTGCTCCACATAATCCTTCAAAATCATGAAGGTGAAATCACTGTATTTGTATTCTTTTTTCAAAGATAATTTACTATCAATTATCATTTTCATAATTGTGTCATGGTAATCATTCCTTATGAATAAACTATCTGCTACTTTTTTTGAAAACTGATCAGTTGGATTTTTTTTATAATACTTTTCTAAAGGTTTTGAATTGGCATCTAAAGTTCCTTTATAAAAAGGAATCCAAGCTATTAAGCCCGCATAATGGGATAACAGTTCCTTAAAACGAATATCTTTTTTGTCTGAATTACTAAAAATAGGCAACATGGTCCCTAGCGTGGTTTCCATATTGATTTTTTGTTGATCGTATAATTGCATCACATTGGGCAAAGTGGAAAGAATTTTAGTCAAAGAAGCTACATCATAAATTGTAGTATTAGTAACTTTTGCAATAGAATCATAGGTTTGGTATCCAAATGATTTTTGATAAATTACTTTCCCTTTCCTAGCCACCAAAATCTGAATTCCAGGAGTCATTTTGGCTAAAATTGCTTTTTGTGCAAGCGAATCGATTTTGGCCAATTGTAGGCTATTCATCCCTACATTTTCAGGCATAGTGAAGCCTAATCGATTTAACTTTACAGTTGATAATCCATCGTTGACTTTAAAACTATTGTTTATAGATACTGGCAATTTTCCTTTAGCCTCAATAGCACCAAATACTAATTCAGCAGCTACTTCTTGAGAAATAGCACTGTTTTGATACGAAACAACCAAACCTTCAATTTCTTCAAAATTGGTAATTGGTAACAAAGAATACGGTTTTGCAAAAACATCTAGAATAACATTATTTTTTCTAGCAATTTCTTGTAACCATAAAAATTCAGTTTGTGTAAAGTCGTGATTCTTCCACGCTTTATCGGATTTATGGTAACCAACAATAACAGTATTAAACTGCTTTAACTTCACATTAAGGCTATCAATATTTACATCGGAGACCTCTGTAATTTCAGCATATTTTTTTAGAGTTGTAACAAAAGAGCTGTTTGTATCGTCTCCCAATTTTACATAAGCAATTTTATTGTTTGCTAAGTTTTTTATTGGCAAAATTTCATTGGTGTTTTTTAATACCGTAGTGGCATTTTCATACAATTGATATTGTAATGCATCATTTTCAATAGGGTTTATATCTGCATAAAGGTTTGCTGTTTCAATAGGTTTATAATTATTTAAACCTGCTTTGAATTTATAATGCAATATTTTCTTCACAGAAAATGCCAAACGTTCTTCAGAAATAATATTCGTCTGATA
>CANEXR010000209.1 GCA_947443815.1 Flavobacteriaceae bacterium
AGAATTATTTGTGAAAAATTTACCTTTTTTATACAATCATTTTTCGAGCTTTTTCTAAATCTTCTGGTGTATCAATACCGATTCCCACATGAGTGGTTTCAACCATTTTGATTCGTTTTCCAAATTCTAAATAGCGCAACTGTTCTAACTTTTCGGAAGCTTCTAATGCTTTCATTGGTAAGTTATAAAAATCCAACAATGCTTGTTTTCTAAATGCATAAATACCAATGTGTTGCATATAACGAACACCTACATTTGTTTCTCTTGGATATGGAATTACAGAACGGGAAAAATATAAGGCAAATCCATTTTGATCTACTACTACTTTCACATTATTAGGATTATTGATATCGTCAGGATTTGTTATTTCACGCATTAAAGAAGCTAAATCCACTTTTTTATCCAAATCATTTTTAAACACTTCAATTACTTTTGCCAAAGGTTCCGCATCTATAAACGGTTCATCTCCTTGCACATTAATTACAATATCAACATCCAGATTTTCAATGGCTTCAGCAATTCGGTCACTACCCGATTCGTGATCTTTGATGCTTCGAATGGCTTTTCCCCCATGAGCAACAATTTCATTATAAATTAAATCCGAATCTGTTACCACAAAAACATCATCAAATAATTGGGTATTGATGGCGGCTTCATAAGTTCTTAAAATAACCGTTTTACCTCCTAAATCCTGCATTAATTTTGCTGGAAATCTTGTGGAAGCATAACGGGCGGGAATGACTGCTATTATTTTCATTTTATATCAAATTGCTAAAGTGCTAAGTTACTATGTTTTTAGGATTTACAAAATTGTTCTTATTTCTTAAATTAGCTTTATGATATTCCAAAAACTAATTTGTCGTCTGATTGTAAAACCCAATTTGTCGTACAATTGTATAGCTCCAATATTAGTTTCAATTACATGCAAATAAGGCGTTTTGTTTTGCTTAAAAATTTCATTTACAGTATGAGTAACCAATTGTTTGGCATATCCTTTTCCAGTATGATCGGGATGTGTGACTACCGCACTCACTTCGATATAATCCATCATTTGCAGGCGCTCACCAGTCACAGCAACAAGTTCATCGTTTTTAAAAATGCCGTAATAATTTCCTAACAAAGCTGTTTTCTTTTTAAAATACCCTGGTTGCACTAGGTTCACCAACTCATATAAAACATCAATATGCTCGTCAGTCAGTTTTACGATTGGGTCATTAATTGGAATATCAATTGGATTGTAAATAATCATTTGAAGGCAAATCACTTCCTTATTTATTTGTAATAGATTTGAAATTACTGGCTTTTCTCCAACAATAAAAAAACGATCAACCAATGCAGAATATTCATCTACAGCTTTTGCCATTTTATTGTTTTTGACAAAACCTCCAAACGGACAATAATCTGGATGGTAGCATTTTAAATTGCCATAATCAACCGCATAACTTTGATGTGTTTCGGACAATGAAGACCAAACGGGATTGTCTAATTTGCTATTCATTTGAAGATTCACAATTATTAAGTTTGAAAATTATTTTCATTTTATAAAAAAAAGATGAATTCTATACAATCTTGACCGAAGTCATGCTCAACGAACCTCCTAACAATTTATCATTGAACAAACTCAATTCTTCTGGTTTTTCTTTTAGACCCAATGTATAAATCAAGGGCAAATAATGTTCTGGAGTAGGAATTGCCAATTGAAAGGCTCTGTTTTGTTTTTCAAAATCAATAAGCGGTTGAAAATTACCATCTGTTAAATAGTCATTTATAGTTGCTCTCACTTCAATGGCCCAATCATACCCGTAATTATCTTTTTCAAAATTATGAAAATCTACCAGTCGCAAATTATGAACAATATTGCCACTGCCTACAATCAGAATGCCTTTATGGCGCAATGCACTTAGTTGCCGAGCCAATTCAAAATGATATTGGGCTGATTTTGTATAATCTATACTCAACTGAATTACAGGAACATTAGCTTCGGGATACAGATGTTTGATGACACTCCAAGCACCGTGATCTAAACCCCAATGTTCATCCAACTCCACTTCTGTTGGTAATAACAATTGCTTGGTTTCTACTGCTAATGCTACGTTTCCTTTTGCTGGATATTGTACATCAAACAATGCTTGTGGGAACCCTCCAAAATCATGAATCGTTCTTGGCATTTCCATGGCGGTAACTTTTGTACCTTTAGTAAACCAATGTGCCGAAATACACAAAATAGCGTTGGGTTGCGGTAAGGTCTTGGCTAAATTTCTAAAACCAACCACAAATTCATTTTCTTCAATAGCATTCATCGGGCTACCGTGACCCAAAAACAATACAGGCATTTTTTCCGTATTCGAAAAAGTACTTGAAATTTTATGTAAGTCGTTTAGATTGTTCATAGCTTACTTTTTTACAGCAAATTCGCAAATTATATTTTTAACATTAAATTGAAAAATTTGCAAACTTGTGGTTACTTTTAAATTTATTCGACAAAGCTCTCGTCTTTAAAGCCTATCAAATATAATTTATTTTTGGCTCGCGTCATAGCAGTATACAACCATCTAATGTAATCCCTGTTGATTCCATCCGGTAAATACGGTTGTTCTATAAAAACGGTATTCCATTGCCCACCTTGTGATTTATGACAGGTTATCGCATAAGAAAATTTCACTTGCAATCCATTAAAATACTCATTGGCTTTTACTTTCTGAAACTGTTTGAACTTCGTTTCACCTTCATAATCTTTCAAAACTTCTTGATACAATCGGTTGGATTCGTCATAAGTTAAGGAAGGGGATTCGCTTTTTATGGTGTCCAATAACAAAACCGTTTCAAAAGGTTTCTGATTGGGATAATCAACCATTCGGATTTTCACTTTAGCAAATTTAAAACTATACAATTCTTGAATGTTGAAAATTTCTAGAATTTCGATAATATCACCATTAGCAATAAAACCAGCTTCATCGGAATCTTTCAACCAAAAATAATTATTTTTGACCACCATCAAAAAATCACCTGTTGAAAGTTCACTTTCTTTATCTAGAATTTTAGTTCTAATTTGCTCATTATATTGATTCGCTCTTTTATTAGATCGAACTATAAAAGCGGTATCTTCAATACTATAATTACTATAGGCCGAATTGATGGCATCTTGAATGTCATAGCCATCCGTCAGACGCACAATATCTTTGAATTTTTTGACATCAAATTGAAATTCGGTAATAAATGAATCTTTCAATAATTCTCTAAGTTCTGTGGCATTGTACAAAATTCCAGAACTTTCTTCCTGACGCATGACTTCGTCTAACTCAATATATTCGACTTCTTTGTCATAATTAATACTCAAAGTCTGTATGTCTAAGGCTGGACTAATGTCTAAATTTACCGGAGGCAACTGGGCTGTATCGCCTAATAAAATCATTTTACAATTGGTACCAGAATACACGTACGAAATCAAATCATCAAGCAAAGAACCGTTTTCATATAACTTTGAATCGGAATTGGTATCCGAAATCATGGACGCTTCATCAACTATAAAAATAGTGTTGGTGTGTTTATTTTGTTGCAAAGTAAAAGAAACGCCACCGCCAGAAGATTTTTTTGGAAAATAGATTTTTTTGTGAATTGTAAAAGCGGGTTTATTCGAATAATTCGCAATTACTTTAGCAGCACGACCGGTTGGCGCCAGCAAAACATATTTTTTATTGATGTCAACCAAATTATTTACTATGGTCGAAATCACGGTCGTTTTTCCTGTCCCTGCATATCCTTTTAACACAAAAATGGTAGCATTCTCCTTTTCAGTCAAAAAAATAGCAATCTTCTGAAAAAAGATATCCTGCTTGAAGGTAGGTTGAAAAGGAAATTTTTTCTGTAAAAGGCTATAAAACAAGGAGGAATTCATCTGGGATTGCTTACTGTATAATGAACCTCAAATATAAGTATGAAATTCGAGGGAATCACATAAAATGGCATTAGAATCAAAAAAAATTGTAAGTTTGTCACCGCATTTAATTCTTTGTTGCAACAAAATCAATACCGAATTGTAAATCAACTTATGTCATTACAAAATACCAACATTGCCGAAAAGAAATATAAAAAACTTTCCATTCAAGTTTCCTTGACAGGGCTTTCTTTTTGTTGTTTTGACACCCTTAATAATACTATTACTTCATTCAACGAAGTTCATTTTGATACATTTCATAAAGCAACAAAAATTGAGGATTTATTTGCTGATGCTTTCCGGGATTATTCAGAATTAAAGGATTCGTATGATGAGATTTTGGTAATTCATAATAATAATCTTTCTACGTTTGTCCCAACTGCTCTTTTTGATGAAAATTTTTTAGGGAGTTATTTACAATACAATACAAAAGTTTTTGAAACCGACTTTTTTGCTTTTGATGAAATCCCAAATTACCAAATGAATGCGGTTTATATTCCTTATGTTAACATTAATAACTTTTTTATTGACCAATTTGGTAGTTTCGATTATAAACATGCTAATAGTATTTTAGTTGCTAAATTGTTGGTTGCCTCTAAAAACAAGGATGATAAAAAAATGTTCGTACATAGTAACTCCGGACATTTTGAGATTATTGTAGTTCAGAACCAAAAATTATTGTTTTTTAATTCTTTTGAATACAATACTCCAGAAGATTTCTTGTATTACATCTTATTTACTGCAGAACAATTGAATTTAAATCCTGAAAATTTTCCATTGGAACTAATTGGAACTATTGATACCGAAAGTGATTATTTCAAAATTGCTTATAAATACATTCGCAACGTTTCCCTTATAGATGTGGAAGATTTACGATGGAACAATTATTTTTCTGAGGTCGAAAACAGAAATCATTTTATACTTTTCAACTCATGAGAATCATTTCAGGAAAATACAAAGGAAGACGCATTTTTCCGCCAAAAGGACTTCCAGTTCGCCCTACAACCGATATGTCTAAAGAAGCATTATTTAATGTTTTGAACAACCATTTCAGTTTTGAAGGACTTAAAATATTAGATTTATTCTCCGGAACTGGAAATATCAGTTACGAATTTGCTTCAAGAGGAAGTACGCCTATAACATCTGTTGATGGTGATTTTGGTTGTGTAAAATTCATTAAACAAGTTGCAGCCGAATATGATTTTAATATAGCAGCCACAAAAAGTGATGTTTTTACTTATTTAGAAAGATGTAAAACATCTTATGACATTATTTTTGCCGATCCCCCATATGCTTTAGACCAAAAGACTTTTGAAAAAATTATTTTATTAGTTTTCGAAAAAGAATTGCTAAACGAAGAAGGAATGATGGTAATCGAACATTCAAAA
>CANEXR010000210.1 GCA_947443815.1 Flavobacteriaceae bacterium
AAAGAAATACAAAGCAGAAGAATCTCGTGAAATAGAATATGTTTTAATAGAAGACAAAGCTTCAACCGAAGACGAAAATGAAGTTAAAGCTAAAATAAATGGATTGTTATCTGGAAGTGTAGTTTATAATCAAGCAACTGCAAAAAACGATACTTTGCAAGGATTTAGAACTGCAACTAATACTGTTGAATTTGTAAATTCAAATTCTGATGTACCTTATGATTCTTCTTATGTAGCTAAAAAAGATTTGCCTGCAATTGATGCTGAACAATTGTATAATTTAGCTCCAGGTGCAGTTTATGGTCCTTACAAGTTTGGCAATTACTACTGTATTTCTAAATCATTAGGGAGAAAAACAGGCGTAAATGCAAAAGCTAGCCATATCTTAATTAGTTATGAAGGAACTCAGGTTCCTAATAAAAAAGAGAAAAGAACAAAAGAGGAAGCTAAAGCTAAAGCAGAAGAAATTTTAGCTCAAGTTACAGCAAATCCAGACAGTTTTATGATGTTGGCTTTCACCGCATCCGATGATTCTTCTGCTCAACAAGGAGGAGATTTAGGTTATTTTGGTCCAAATCAAATGGTAAAACCATTTAATGATTTTGTTTTTTCTAATAGTATTGGAAAAATTGGTTTAGTTGAGACTCCTTTTGGTTTTCATATCATCAAAATCACTGACAAACAAGATGGAATTCGCTTAGCTACTGTTGCTCAAAAAATAGAAGCTTCTGAAGCGACTTCGGATAAAGTATTTACACAGGCTACAAAATTTGAAATGGATGTCGCTGATAAAGATTTTAATAAAGTGGCTAAAGAGATGAAGCTTACGGTAGCTCCTCCAGTAACAGTGAAAGTGATGGATGAAACTTTTGGGTCTTTAGGTAAACAAAGAACGATTGTAAGATGGGCATTCGAAGATGATTCTAAAGTAGGTGCTGTAAAAAGATTTGAAGTGGCTAATTTAGGTCACGTAATTGCTAAAGTTACCAAAATTGATAAATCAGGATTAGTAGCCGTTAGCGTAGTAAGATCTTATGTGGAGCCAATTCTTAAAAATAAGAAAAAAGCGGAATTGATAAAAGCTAAAATGGCAGGTTCTTCACTTGAAGCTATTGCTAAAACGGTTGGGTCAACAGTGCAACAGGTAACTAATGTTACTATGGAAAACCCAGTTCTAGCTGGAGGTGTTGGGCAAGAGCCAAAAGTAGTTGGAAACGCATTTGCTTTAGCAGCCAATGCATTATCAGCTCCAATTGAAGGAAATACAGGTGTTTATGTTGTAAAAAATAGTAGTACTGTAAAAGCACCAGCATTAAAAAGTCATGCGCCTTATGTTGCTAAACTAAAAGCGCAAAGTGCATCAGATGCAAACAGAATCATACCTGCATTGAAAGCTAACGCTACAATTGTTGATAACAGAAACTTGTTTAATTACTAAACATTTTTCATTTACCTACATAAAACAAGAAACCCGATACAATCTGTATCGGGTTTCTTGTTTTATGAATAGTTGGTGTAACCCTATTAAATATTATTTTTATACTATCATTTGATCATACGGAATAATAGTTTCATATCCTTTTGCAATAAAATACTCTTTTGGGTTTTCTTTTGAGACTACTAAAACAAAATCGCCTCCCCAAGCCCCAAGACTTTTTACAATGCCATTAAAATCTGGAAATAAAGCTTCTTTTACAGTTTTCATTTCTAAAATATTACTCAGTGCAACTTCATGTTTTTCTATGGCTATTGCAAAAGATTTTAATGTTGTAGCATGAATAACTGCTTGTGTTATAGCATCATTTAAGGCAATATTTTGAGCAAGATGATTGTTTTTATTATTGTAATAGGATGCAATAGCAACTTTGCTGCTTTGTTTTTTGTTGAGGTAAACAAAATATAAATTCTCGGCAAATTCGGGCTTGAAAATTACTTTTTCAACAATCGGCTTGCCTTGCTCTAATGAGAATAAAATAGGACTGTTGTTTTGTGCGCAGGCAATATCGTAACCGCTACCACCAAAACTGTTTTTAAGCAACACAAACGCGTCAATTTGCAGCCATTGTGCGATATTGTTTATCAATGTTGAGGAGGTGCCAAGACCCCATTTTTTAGGAAAAGTTAATGTAGTAGTAATGTTATAGCCTTCTGATTGGGTTGTAAAATCAGGTTTCAATAAATAGGCTTCGTGTAAAATAGAAATTAAAGTTGTTTTCACGGTTTCAATTTCAGTTTTTTCTGGTTTTGTAATATCAAAAAATGAAATACTTTCTTCAAACCAAAGGCTGTTGTCAGAATCATAACTTTTCCAATGAATGAATTGATTACTTCCTTTTTCGACTATGAGATTTTGACCAAATTTTGTTGGCAATGCAAAGGCTTTGGCGCCATCTAAGACCAAATATTCTCCGGTGATTAAAAGTTTTCCGTTGCTGTAAAAAGTGTGTTTCATGTGGTTGTTTTTAGCCCCGATGGGAACGGCATCCTTTTGTGACGGGGTTCGGCACAAAAGATATAGTGGACAGCGGGATTAAGCTCCTAATAAATAAAATATTATTTCCTTAAATTTTCAATATAAGCTACCACGGCGCTGTGTGAGACACTATGGTGCTTGAAATGTTTTCGAATAATTAGGCGTTCTTCATCATTGGCTTCAAATTGATTTAGAATGTTGTTCAGATGCATTTTCATGTGGCCATCTTGAATTCCTGTTGTGGTTAAGGAGCGCAATGCGGCAAAATTTTGTGCTAAACCTGCCACAGCTACTATTTGCATTAATTCTTTTGCGGAAGGATTTTCGAGCATTTCTAATGATAATTTGACCAAAGGATGCAAGGAAGTTAGTCCGCCTACGGTGCCTAAAGCCAGTGGAATTTCTAGCCAAAAACTAAAAATACCCTCTTCTATTTTGGCGTGTGAAAGACTAGAATAGTGTCCGTTTCGGGATGCATAGGCGTGAATACCAGCTTCGACAGCACGGAAATCATTGCCTGTTGCCAATACTACGGCATCGACGCCATTCATGATTCCTTTGTTGTGTGTTACGGCACGATACGGTTCTACTTCAGCAATTTGAACTGCTTGTACAAAGCGTTCTGCAAAATCTTGTGGATTTGTAATGTGTTTTTCTTCTAAATCCGTAATTGGGCAAGCAACTTCGGCTCTTACGATACAATTAGGGACATAGTTAGACAAAATACTCATGACGACTTCAATATTTTTTTCGGATTCTGTGAATAATTCAAATGTTGCGGCTTCCTCTTTTAAGGTTTTGGCAAATTGTTCTAAACAGGAATTGATAAAGTTGGCGCCCATGCTGTCTTTGGTTTCAAAAGTGGCATGAAGTTGATAGTAATTGGGTATTAAATCTGTTTTGTCTTTTAGAACAATATCTAAAATCCCACCACCACGTTTTTGCATGTTTTTGGTGATATTGTCGGTGTCATCGAAAAAAATGAGTTTGGTTTTGGCAAAGAAAGCATTTAGTTTTGAGGCGTCACCTTTGTACATAAAATGAACTTGACCAATTTTTTCGGTTGCAATAACAGTGGTTTTAAATCCGCCTCGGGTGGACCAAAATTTTGCTGCTTTTGAAGCTGCTGCCACTACAGAACTTTCTTCAATTACCATTGGAATGGTGTGGTATTTTCCGTTAATTAGAAAGTTTGGGGCTACTCCAAGTGGTATGTAGAAATTGGAGATGGTGTTTTCGATGAATTCATCGTGTAATTTCTGTATTTTTTCATCTGAGTTCCAATAGTTTTTAAGCAAGTGTATAGCTTCTTGAGGAGTTGAAAAGTAGGAGTTTGCAATCCAATTTATTTTTTCTTCTTTAGCTAACTTAGAAAAACCAGCAATAACATTATTCATTCTCAATTGATTATGGGATAGGTGTTGGCAAAGATACAATTTTAACGGTTTTATTTCTATTGTAGGATATTCAATAAATGTTTTTGTTTGACATTGTTTTTAACATTTAACACATCAAATGTGAAATAATTGTAAATTTTTCACTAAAATTGACGGTTTTTAAATTTAAACCAATTTTATGAATTCAAAAAAGTTTACAATCGTACTTTTGTTTTTGTGTTGTGCCGTTTTTGGTCAACAAAAAATTACAATTGATGCTATTTATAATGGCAGTTTCCGAGCTGAAGGAATGGATGAATTACAATCTATGAAAAACAGCAATCAATATACAGTGCTTAATTTAGATGCAAATGGAAGAAGTACTCAGATTGATTTATATGATTTTGCGAGCTTAAAAAAAAGTGCTACACTTCTTGACGGATCTGTTTTTAGAGCTTTGAAAAACGGAATTGATAGCTACACTTTTGATGCTTCTGAAAAGCAAATTTTGTTGGCGTGCAATACAAATCAGATATTTCGCCATTCTTTTACTGCTGATTATTTTTTGTATACTATAGAAACTAAAGAATTAATTAAGTTATTTGACTTTCAAGTGCAAGAGCCTACTTTTTCTCCTGATGGGAAAAAGATTGGATTTGCTAGAGAAAATAATTTGTATGTATATGATTTGGCTACAAAATCAACTACAGCAATTACAACTGATGGCAAAAAAAACAGTATAATCAACGGAATTACGGATTGGGTTTATGAGGAAGAATTTGCTTTTGTGAGAGCATTTGATTGGAGTAAAGACAGCAAAAAAATAGGATTTATTCGCTTTGACGAAAGTGAAGTGCCAGAATTTTCAATGTCTATTTTTGAAAAAAAATTGTATCCTACTATCGAGACTTTCAAATACCCAAAAGCGGGAGAAAAAAATGCTTTGGTTTCCTTACATTTATATGATGTTGACTCCAAAACGATTACAAAAGTTGATTTAGGAAAATATACTGATTTTTATATTCCAAGAATTGAATGGACCAATGATGCAAATGTTTTGTGTGCCAAAATACTGAATCGCCATCAAGATAATTTAGATTTGTTATTTGTAGATGGAACAACCGCTGCAACAAAAGTTGTTTTGAACGAAACCGAAAAAGGGTATATTGATTTTATCGATACAGATAATTTGACTTTTCTAAAAGACAATAGCTTTATTTGGACAAGTGAAAAAGATGGTTTCAACCATATTTATCTCTATGACAAAACGGGTAAACTTAAAAACCAAGTTACTAAAGGAAACTGGGAGGTTACCTCTTATTACGGTTTTGATGAAAAAACGAAGACCGTTTATTATCAGTCTACAGAACAAGGGGCTATTAACAGAGCCATTTATAGTATACGTTTAGATGGTAAAAATAAAGTCCTATTGTCTAGAAATACAGGAACTAATGCAGC
>CANEXR010000211.1 GCA_947443815.1 Flavobacteriaceae bacterium
GAATGGTTGGAATACACAACTAATGTGACTACTGGTACGTATAGCATTAATGCAACTGTGGCTTCACCATATTCAGGAAATCAAATGCGCGTGCTACTAGATGGTACGTTATTAGGCATCTTTACAATACCCAATACTAATGGATGGGATAGCTTTCAAAAAGTCACCATTCCAAATATTCCTTTTATTGGTGGGAATAATAAGATTTTACGACTTGAAATAATTGGTGGTGGTTTTAATATTGATAAAATTGAAATGGCTATTCCTGTTACAAGTATTGCACTGAATCAAACTTCTGTTTCGATAACAAAAGGGGCCGTTATTCAACTTAATGCAACACTTACACCAAATAATGCTAGTAACAAAAACGTTATTTGGAGTAGTAATAATACTGCTGTAGCAAATGTGAGTACTACTGGAATAATAACTGGTGTTTCTGCAGGAACTGCAACAATTACTGCAAAATCGGAGGATGGATCAATGACTGCAACAAGTATCATAACAGTGACTAATCCTCTTTCGCTTTTAGGTTATTATACAATTATATCTAGAAACAGTAATAAAGGTCTAGATGTTGCAGATAATTCAACCACTAATGGAAGCAGAATTCAACAATATGATATAGTAAACGGAGGTGGTAATAATCAACGTTGGAAATTTGTAAATGCAGGCAATGGCGCGTATTATATAATTGTAAAATCGACCTCTTTTTATTTAGCCACAGATACTAACAGTACGGCTGATGGCACTAAAGTTGTACAAAGAGTATATTCAAATTCTAATGAATTGAAGTGGAATATTACTGACCTTGGAGGAGGATATTACAAAATAATCAATCTTAATAGTGGCAAATCATTGGATGTAGAAAATGGTTCTAATCTAAATGGTGCGAATATTCAGGTTTGGCCATATGTCGCTGGTCTAAATCAACAATGGAAATTAACACAAGTTGAATTGACAGCCAAAAATCAATCGAAAAAAGAAACTGCCATTTCCGAAATTGATGAAGCTACTTATATAAACATATTCAACAATGAAATACTAATTGACAGTTATAATTCTGGCATAGGTGAAGCCATTATTTATGACTTATCAGGACAGATTATAATAAAACAAGAATTTAATTCTATAAATAAATCGAGTATTGAAATTGATATTGCCAAATTAACCAAAGGAGTTTACATAATTACTGTGAATGATGTTAAAGGAAAATATAGAAAAAAATTCATAAAAAACTAAAAAACAAACAAAATAATTTTGTTTTTTCCTATAAAAAAAAGGGTGTTTAAGAAATTGAACATCCTTTTCCCTTAGTATAGATTTGCTAATATAATAATCAATATCCTATAAAAAAATACGCTTTTAACAATAGAATGACCATATAACAATCTGATTTTAAAGTCTATTTATAGCATTTACTATTTGCTTTTTTTCTTGAATTGACTCAGTATAGCTATAATTTATTGCTATAACACTTACCAAAACATAGATTTTCTTCCTCGATAATTCATCAAAATAGTTGTATTTTTAACCTTCAAGTAAACAAAAAAATAAAACTCAATGGCTACATTTAGCAAACAATTATCCTTTCGTTGGTCGGATTTAGACCCAAATTTTCACTTGCGTCATAGTGCTTATTATGATTTTGGGGCACAACATCGTGTTGAAATTCTTGCACAGCTCGGATTAACCATAAAAGTTATGCAAACCGAACATATTGGTCCTATCCTATTTAGAGAAGAATGTGTTTTTAGAAAAGAAATAAACCTCACCGACGCGGTAATCTTACAAACTAAAATGGCAAAAATGAATGCCGATGCTTCCCGCTGGTCAATTGTTCATGAGTTTTACAGGGAGGATGTTTTGTGCGCCGTTATTACTGTAGATGGTGCTTGGATGGATACAAAACACCGTAAACTGGCTGCTCCTACTCCTCAAATTGTTGTGGATGCATTAAATATTTTTCCAAAAACAACTAATTTTATATCTTTATAATTAACTAAATCCTAAATAAATATGTTTTCAATTGCTGAAATAAAAGAAGCCCATTCTAAGGTTAAATCTGGTGCTGATTTTCCTATTTATATTCAAGAACTAATTCAATTAGGCGTTAAAGGTTATGATACTTTTGTCAATGATGGTCATGTAGAATATTTTGGAAACAATAATTTTAGGACAGTAGGTACTGAAACTTACGACAAAATCTCAATTGCATCATCTGCTCACAAAGAACGATTCATAGAATTTTTATTGATGCATCAAGATGGTCAAACTGATTACCTCACTTTTTGCCAACATGCTGCACAATGCGGAATTGCGAAATGGAGTGTGAACATACTAGAAATGACCTGCACCTATTTAAACTCATTCAATGATGTTATTTTAATTGAAAAAATTCCAAGTTAGGTTTTTAACACTGCTGATTATAGTGAATTGTTTTTACAGTAAAAAAATAAATTTTAATCGTTTAAAATTGCTTAGATCTAATTTAAAAGAAAATAAACAATACAAATACTTTATTGATGAAAACAGACCTAATTATAGCAACACCCGACTGCGAAATTGTTAGTTCCAGAATAGTTAATGCATCCATAGAAATTGTTTATTCTGCTTGGTCAAAACCAGAAAATCTAAAAAATTGGTGGGGACCTGCTGGTTTTACAAACACTTTTAATGAGTTTGACTTTCGGGAAGGTGGGAAATGGAGTTTTATTATGCATGGTCCTGACAAAGGAAATTATGCTAATGAATGTGAGTTTATAAAAATCAACAATCCATCACTTATTGCCTGGAAACGTTATTCAAAACCACTATTTCAAGTTGTGGTTACGTTTGAAGAAGTATTTGAATCGAAAACACAAATTATTTTTAAGATGCTTTTTAATTCTCCTAAAGAATGTGATAAGATAAAAAAGTTTGTAATCGACAAAAACGAAGAAGTATTTGATAGACTCGAAAACGAATTAATCAAATTGACATCCTAAATTATATTAAACCAATTCGAACAAAAAGTTTCCATTTTAAACTATTAAAAAAATGAATCCAACAATTACAATTCAAAAATTTCCAGAAAAGAACCAAATGATAATCAAACACAGTTATCATGATGCTTTAGAAACGATTTGGAATGCACATCTCAAAACTGAAATACTAGAAAAATGGTGGGCACCAGAACCTTATAAAACTGTTGTTGTCAAAAACGACTTCAGCAATGGCGGTTTTATGCTTTATTACATGCTTTCGCCAACAGGGGAAAAACATTATTGTCTTGCAGCGTTTTCAGCTATTATAAATCTAAAATCGTATACTGTATTAGACGCTTTTTGTGACGAAAATGCTGTTATCAATATGGAATTCCCTAGACAGAAATGGTACAACACTTTTGAAGAAAATAACGGAATTACAACAGTTACAAATACCATTCAATTTCAAAGTAAAGAAGATATGGAAAAGATTATGCAAATGGGATTTGAAGAAGGATACACTATAGCATTGAACCAATTATACAAGCTATTAAATAATTAAAAACAACTTTTTTAGTAGTTGAGAATTGTAATTTAAAACTTCTGTGTTTACTTATAAGTAAAACAAAAAAAAAATGTAAAATAGCAATTCTAATATGTTGTGCTTTTTTAAACCAAAAAAAATATGAAATTGAACCAAAAATTAAAATTAATCTGCTGCTTTCTATTGTTCACCAATCCTTTTTTTGCACAAACAGCAAAAGAATTGAATAGTAATGGAATTGAAAAATCAAAAAATAATGATTATGAAGGTGCTATTTTAGAATACAACAAAGCAATCGAAGTGGATCAAACTAATGCTTCAATTTACTTCAATAGAGCTATTTCAAAAGGAAAATTAAAAGATTATGAAGGTGCTATTAGCGATTATACAACATCTATAAGTTTAAAAGAAGACCCAAATACATATTATGCCCGTGCATTGATGAAAGTAGAATTAAAAGACTACGAAGGTGTTCTTGAAGATTTAAATAAATCATTTGAAGCAAAAAAAACTAATCCTAATTTTTATTTTTTAAGAGGTACTTGCAAAAACTTATTGAAAGACTATAAGGGTGCCATTGAAGATTTATCAACATCATTAGAAATAAACCCGGAGCTGACTAAAGCCTATTTTATTCGAGGAATGATCCGAATTTCACAGAATAATAAAGAGGAAGGTTGTGCTGATTTACACAAAGCAAAAGAACAAAATTATCCAAAAGCAGACGAAATGATTCTTAAGTTTTGTAATTAAGAAAAATGTAACCCTAGAAAAAACATTAGTACCTATATACTTATAAAATGAAAATTAAAATCACTTTTAAATTTGTAATCGCTTTTCTTGCACTAACATTTGTAATGTCCGAATTACATGAAATTATTCATACTAGTGTTGGGCGATTAATTTGTGGCTGTTGGGGAGTAAGAGATTTTAATACTTGGGGAATTTGTGAGAGTTGTCAAAACAATGATTTAGCATGGTTATCAACATTAGCTGGCCCTGTTTTTACATTCATAATGATATGGATTGGGTCGACTTATCTTAAAATCAAAAATTCAAACCATCAAAAATCTTTCGGAATAGCACTACTCTTTGCAAACCTTCCTTTTGCAAGAATTTTGAATCCAATATTAACATGTGGAGATGAAGTTTCGTTAGTACATCAATGGATTGACAATTTAAATATTGCTAGTCTAATAACCCTGATTTTAATCCTTCTAATAACGGGATTTCCATTGTTTAAAGCCTATAAAACAATACAAAATAAACCCCTTGGATACTTTTTATTGTTTCTTTTTGCTCCAGTTCTCATAATTATTTTAACCATTTTAGTTGTTCTAAACACTATTTTGTCTAAAGGAATTCTTTCTGAAACGGGACTATTAGGCTCTCCCTTTTTGGTAAATGTATGGAGCCTCTTCGTATTAATCGTTTTTATTATTTTTAGAAAACATATTTATAAATTAGGCGAAGAAACCAAACTATAACTTTTGTAACCAATATATAATTTAGGTAAAATCATCAAAAAATACAAACCTTCAAAAGTGCCGTTCAATCATACGAAATGGCCTCTATCCTATCTGAATTTGTATCAAATGGGATAAAATCTGAGGTAATGAGATTACATTCAATTTTCATAAAGGTACAATTAGAATCACCAAAATAACTGGCAACAGCAACTTCCGAAGCATCTTTTCCGTGGGCTATTTTAACCAATCCATTAGCAAAAGATAATTTTGTAGGGTCAAAAAAGATCCAGTTTCCTCCTATATATGCTTCA
>CANEXR010000212.1 GCA_947443815.1 Flavobacteriaceae bacterium
AAAAATGTGGTTCTACGCTAAATGCTACGGATTTAATTAATCCAAAATCGACCATTACGGGAGAAACTCCGATTTTGAAATCGACAAAACATTGGTTTTTGCCTTTGGATCGTTATGAAGATTTCTTGAAAGAATGGATTCTTATTGGGCATAAAAATGACTGGAAGCCGAATGTTTACGGGCAAGTAAAATCATGGATTGACGGCGGATTGGAGCCTCGTGCTGTAACTCGCGACTTGGATTGGGGAATTGATGTTCCTGTTGAAGGCGCCGAAGGAAAAAAATTGTATGTGTGGTTTGATGCACCGATTGGTTATATTTCGTCCACTAAAGAATGGGCGTTGCGCGAAGGAAAAGATTGGGAGCCGTACTGGAAAGACCAAGATACAAAACTGGTCCACTTTATTGGAAAAGACAATATTGTTTTCCATTGCATTATTTTCCCTGCGATGTTGAAAGCCGAAGGAAGTTATATTTTGCCAGACAATGTGCCCGCAAATGAGTTCTTGAACTTGGAAGGAAACAAATTATCCACGTCTAAAAACTGGGCGGTTTGGTTGCACGAATATTTAGAAGAATTTCCGAATCAGCAAGATGTTTTGCGTTATGCGTTGACTTCAAATGCGCCGGAAACTAAGGATAATGATTTTACTTGGAAAGATTTTCAGGCTAGAAACAACAATGAATTGGTAGCGATTTACGGGAATTTCATTAATCGCGTGGTGGTGTTGACCAATAAATATTACAACGGAATTGTTCCAGAACCAAACGAACTTTCGGAAGTGGACGAAGCTACTTTGACCGAACTAAAAGCGTATCCGGCAGTAATTTCGAGTTCTGTGGAACGATATAGATTTCGTGAAGCTTTGAGCGAATTGATGAATGTGGCTCGTTTAGGAAACAAATATTTGGCTGACGAAGAGCCTTGGAAAATGGTCAAAACCGATCCAGCTCGTGTGCAAACTCAAATGTATGTGGCATTGCAAATTGCAGCTGCGTTGAGCTCACTTTGCGAACCGTTCTTGCCCTTTACAGCAAAAAAATTATCCAGAATTCTAAAAATAGAAAGTCCGTTAAACTGGAATACTATTGCTCAAAATTCTGATTTGATTCCTGCTGGGCACCAAATTGGCGAAGCGGAATTGCTTTTTGCCAAAATTGAAGACGAGGAAATCCAAAAACAAATCGACAAATTAGAAGCAACTAAAACAGCTAATACTGCCGAAAATAAAGTTGCCGAGCCCCAAAAAGAGTTGATTCAATTTGAGGATTTTGCCAAAATGGACATCCGTACAGGAACTATTTTGGAAGCAGAGAAAATGCCAAAAGCCAACAAACTTTTGATTTTGAAAGTGGATACCGGAATTGATGTTCGCACCATTGTTTCCGGAATTGCAGAGAGTTTTAAACCCGAAGATATCATTGGAAAACGCGTAACTGTTTTAGTGAATTTGGCTCCAAGGAATTTGCGCGGTGTAGAAAGTCAAGGAATGATTTTGATGACTACCAATGCCGAAGGAAAACTGGTATTTGTAAATCCAGATGCAGATGGAGTTGGCAATGGAGAGACGATAAATTAAACATTTATAAATTCATAATTGCGTAGAGACGTTGCGGTGCAACGTCTCTATCTGTTTTAAACAACACATCAATCCTAAATTATATTGTCTATTGAAAATTGATGCTGTTATTTTAAAATTTGCAGAGGCGCAAAAAATTATTATATTCGTTATCATCAACATCTAGGAGATGATTGCAATACAAGGGACGTTGCAATAAATCAGAACGAAAATAATATGAATAACAAATTTCAAAATAAATACCGAATACCCTCTACTCGATTAAAAAATTGGGATTATGGAAATAACGGTGCTTATTTTATAACGATTTGTACTGCAAACCGAGAACATTTTTTTGGCGAAATCGTTTTGCTCAATGATGAAAATAAAATGCAGTTGAATGAAATCGAGAAATTGGCGGATCAATTTTGGGCAGAAATCCCTAAACATTTTCCATTTGTTGAATTAGGAAATTATCAGGTTATGCCCAATCATATTCATGGAATATTGATAATTGACAAAAAAAATGTTGTAGAATCCAATACCGTTGTAGAGACGTTGCAATGCAACGTCACTACGGATAACACAGATATTGTAATTATAAATGAAACAATGTCAAAAATTTCTCCTAAGTCAGGTACAATTTCCACCATTATTCGTTCCTACAAATCTGTGGTAACCAAAAATGGGCATTTTATACATGCAGGTTTTGAATGGCAAAAGCGTTTTCATGACCATATTATTCGTGATTCCAAATCATTTGATAACATACAAAATTATATAGAAACCAATCCTAAAAATTGGCGAGAAGATAAATTTTACAACTAGGTTTGTTGCAAATTATACTCAGAAATAGCTTTGTAATTATACACAAAAAAATACCATAATATGACTCTAAAAGTAATCGCCTTCGACGCTGATGATACCTTATTCATCAACGAAACCTATTTTGATGAAACCGAGAAGAAATTCTGTGGTTTGATGGAAGATTATTTGTCCCATCAAGGCATTTCGCAAGAACTTTTTAAAGTAGAAATTGATAATTTAAAATTATACGGCTATGGGATCAAAGGCTATATTCTGTCCATGATTGAAGCGGCAATGACCATTTCAAACAACGCTATTCCTATAGAAATTATTGAAAAAATCATTCAATATGGAAAAGAATTGCTCGAAAAACCAATAGAATTATTAGATGGTGTTGAAGAAACATTAGCTACGCTGCATGGCAAATATAAATTGATTGTTGCCACCAAAGGAGATTTATTAGACCAACGAAGAAAACTACATAATTCCGGTTTAGGTCATTATTTTCACCATATCGAAGTAATGTCGGACAAGCAAGAAATTGATTATTCTGATTTGATTCAACGATTGGAAATACAACCCTCCGAGTTTTTTATGATTGGCAATTCTTTAAAATCCGATGTTTTACCCGTTTTAGCTATTGGTGGACACGCTGCTCATATTCCCTTTCACACCACTTGGGCACATGAAAAAATAGACCATACTATTGAGCATGAAAATTTCAGTACTTTTGAAAAAATAACGGATGTTTTAAAAAAATTGCCTTGATGAAAACCCTTTTGGATTTAGAAAATTGGAATAGAAAAGAACATTTTTCGTTTTTTAAACAAATGGAAGAGCCCTTCTTTGGCGTTACCGTAACTATTGATTGTACCAAAGCGTATGCAATGGCAAAAAAAATAAAGACCACTTTTTTTATTTATTATTTACACAAAACTTTAGTTGCCGTAAACCATATCGAAAACTTCAAATACCGCATTTCTGGAAATCAAATTTATAGTAACGATAGGATTGATGGTTCCGCAACAATTAGCCGGAAAGATGGTACTTTTGGATTTTCTTTAATCGAATACCATGCTGATTATAAGCTATTCGAACAAAATACAATTTTAGAAATTGAGCGCATCCAAAATACTTCAGGGATTTTCACCCGGACTTTTGAAGACGATAATGTCATTCATTTTTCGGCTATTCCATGGTTAGATTTTACTTCACTTTCGCATGCCCGAAGTAATCGTTTACCTGATAGTTGTCCGAAAATTTCTTTTGGGAAAATGACCGTTGCCGAAAATGGGAAAAGAAGTATTCCGATGGCAGTACATGTACATCACGGCCTCATGGATGGCATACATGTTGGCCAATTTGTAGCTTATTTTCAAGAATTGATGAATGCCTAATATTTATTATTCCGATAGCATGCATTACCGTTTTTTCGGAATACTTTTTGTGGTTCAGAGCCAAAATTGAATCCGATTTTTAATTTCATGAAAGCCATTGTAATACTATGAAAAAACTACTCACATTCGCTCTTCTTCTAAATTTTGTTTTTTTGTTTAGCCAAACTCTAGTAACTTCTTGTTCAATAGATTTGAAAAAATCTAAGCCATTCCAGCAATTGTTAAATGTAGAAAATCCAAAGACAAAAGAAGTATTTGCCTTTATATCCGATAAAGAAAATACAACTGTTTTAAAATACAATACCGCCTTGTTTTTGACCGACAGTTTAAAAATGAGACGGCCAAATGAAATTTATAAATGGATAGCAGGATACACTTTTGAAGAAAATGGCGACCCAATTTTGTATTGGTCTACCGCTGATTATAAAAAAGGACTCGCTGTTCAATACCAATTAAATACAAAAACCATTTCTATTTTTCCGTATGAACTCCCGTTGCAAAACGAAGTAATTCTAAATACGTTTCAAACTAACAATTCTTTTTATATGCTTTCGCAAAAAGTAGCAGAAGAAAAACTGGTTTTACATATTTTTAAGAATGGAAAAAAAAGCGAAAAAATACTCGATTTTTCTTCTTTCCAATTTTATAACAAAGCAAATGAACCTTTGAAATTGAATGAAATTTTAGAGGTATTTCCAATGGAACAGTTGGAAACTAAACAATTTAATCCACTGTTTCAAGGCGCAAAAAAGACAAAATTATATGTGGAAGAAACTAATTTGATTTTGACTTTTGACCATAATCCGAAACAAACACAAGTTTTTGATATAGACTTATCAACTTTTGAAATCAAAGAAAAAAAACTACCTCAGCTTACTCTAAAAAAACAAAATGGACTGGCAAATTCTTATTTTCATGAAAATAAAATATACCAACTGAATGTAAATGATGAAGAAATGGCTTTTTCAATAAAAGATTATACTACTACAAATACCATTACAAGTTATTCCGTTACAAAAAACGACAGCATTACATTTAAAAACTCCCCTTTATATTTGCAATCCGACAATCAGAAACCTCAAGGACTGAGTAGTACTAAAAAGTTTTTTCAGCGGCTACTCGTTTTAAATGTGGGGATTTCAGTATATAAAACCAAAAAAAACATATTAATTACCCTTGGAGGAACAAACTTTGGCGATCAAAACATGATTGATTTATCAGTGAGTTTTAACGCTGCATTGCAAGGAGATTATTCAAATTTAGCGCAAGATTTTGCCAATAATCTTAGACCAATTAATGCTTATTTTGAATGTATTTTTGATAAAAAACTAAACCCAACAAGCAGCATTCAAGAACCACTTGCTATTGATTATATTTCTGGTTTTATGAATGAGCATAAAGAAGTCACTCTTCAAAACACCTTTAAGTACAATGATTATTATCTTTTTGGATATTATGATAGTAAAACCCACCAATATATTTTACGGGAATTCATGGATGGATTTCAGTATT
>CANEXR010000213.1 GCA_947443815.1 Flavobacteriaceae bacterium
AATTGATTGAATTGTGATGTGGCGGCAATCAGTTTTTCTTCTAAACTTACTTTTTCGGATTGAAAGCGAGCAGAGAAGAGTATTTTGCCTATAAAGATGCCAATAGCGAGTGCAATAATAAAGAGTAATAAAAACGGAAACAGATTTGACATAGAAATTCTTTTTTGTGAAAAGTAAAAGTAAGGAATAATATCAATTTTAGAATAACTAAAAAGGTAATTTGAAAAACATAAGGATATATTTTTATACAAGCATGCAACCTTTTTTGTTTTTTGTCATCTTTAGAATAAAACGATTAATAAAAACAGGAGATGAAGAAAAAATACTTAAAAATTACATGTATTGCTTTATTTGTGATTACAATTGGATGCAACAATGATACTGATGTTCTTTCAACACCAAAAGGCGCTTTTATTGACTACGGGTTTATTCCCGCTCCAGTTGATGCAAGTCAAAATATTGCAGGATTTCAAACCGCTATTTATAATGAGAATTATATTTTTGTAGCTACTTCAGACGGAATTTGGAAAAATAATCTTAGCACGAAAACATGGTCAAGAGCAGGTTTAGAAGGAAAAAAAATTACAGCTATTTATAAACATCCAACCATTGCCAACAAATTTTTTGTAGGAGTGAAGTCTGATTACTCCGAAACTTCGAAGACCTTGTATATTTCTAACGATGGCGGAATTACATGGCAAGAAGGGAATAATTTGATTTATGATTCTTTAGACAACCATTATGAAAATTATGTTTGTTTTGCAGTTAGACCCAATAACCCTAATCATATTTATGCCAATTTAGAAGGAGGCACAATGTTGGCAATTTCAACAGATGGAGGAATGAATTGGCATCGAATGAATAATGAAACCGAAAGTTATTTTGGATACCAAAGTAATATTATTTTTTTGCCCAATAATGCTAATGTTATCTATCAAGGCTCCGAAAATCCATTAGATTCTGCTTGGCTTGGTAAATACGATATTGATACTGCTAATCCAGTGCTGTTAAGTAATTTTTCTGAAATCATAGATATGGATGTTTGGGGCAATAGAAGGCCCAATGAATTACAAACTTATCCTTATACAGGTAATAGTATTTACATAGGATTAGAAGGCGCATTAGCAAAAGTTACTGAGGGGAACAATAAATTTATTTACAAATCAGAAAACAATAATTTTCCTTACTCTTATATTCATGCTATTTGGGTCGATCCTAATGACAGTAAACATTTATTATTTGGAGGCGATCAAAATGGGGGAGGTGATATGAATCTTTATGAAACGTATGATGAAGGAACAACGATTAATAGATTTACGGATAAAATGGGATTTGACACACCTAATGTCAGGGAAATTATCAGTACCAATTCATATCCAGCCATTGTTATATGTGATACCGAAGCAAATAAAGTGAAATTGTATTTATATAAACCAGCACATTGACTGGATTAATTTATTTTAAAAATATAAAAAATAATTTTAATTCTCCCTTTACCAACTCTTGTAAGCACTTATATTTAGAGACCAACACAGAATGTTTTGAAACAATAAAAAGCGAAACCGCTTCCATATTAAAAAAAAAACAATTAAAAACAGGTAGCAGATAATTTTAAATAGTGTTGTTTTAGATTTCGTTCCAAAATAAATTTTGCACACGCAACCCTTTTAAAAGAATGGCATCTGTTAAATATAACTTTCTTTATAAATATTAAATTATGAAAAAAACAGTATTGATTTTATGTATAGCATTTGTTTTGAATGCCTGTTCTTTAAATTCTGAAGGGGATACAGTTAATTGTGGGGATTATATAAATGTGCCATTTTCAGGTTTTCCATTAAGTTGTAATTATTCCGTTAAAACATTGCCAGAAAACCCAACGGCATTGATCATAACAACGCAAGAAAAAATGAATTTGTACTTGACATCACATGAAAATACCTGCGCCAACTCGCCAAGTCCTACTGTCGATTTTACTCAAAACTTTTTAATTGGTATTTTTTCAGGACAAAAACCTAGCGGTGGTTATGCCATAAAAATGACGACTGTTGTTGAAAATAGCTGTGAAATAGTAATCAATTTCTACGAAAAAGGGCCACTAGCTGACGAAATAGTGACCCAAGCAACAACCTATCCATCTGACTTTATTTTGATACCCAAAACGAGTAAGCCCATTTATTTTAACAGAGTGAATGCAACCTCAGATACCATAATAATCGGAAGTTTTTATGGAGAATGTTCAGGGACAGAATGCCAAAATTTTTATCAATTGAATGATTATAGTGTACTTCGTTTTTTGAATGTTGCGTATGCCAATTATGATTTTGGACAATACAAATACAATTCTTTGAACAAGAAAGGGGAGTATAGTTTGTTATTGAAAACTGTTCCAACAGAAATTTTAAATTTAAAAGGGCAGACTAAAACCTACGGAGGCCCAGATTCTCATGATCAGGGAGGGCTTTATTTTGAACTCCGTCAAGGCATTTACAATACCAAAATATATTTTGACAATGATGCTACCACCGATCAAAGTGCCGAAATTATTCTTTTCAAAAAAGCAATTCAAGATAAAATAAACGCATTAAAAACCAATTAAATAATCATCTATTATGAAAAAATCAGTCTTAATTTTTATTATTAGTATTCTCGCTGCTTCTTGTACCCTTGAATCATCTTCTAACACTTCTGGTTCCAATTCTATTTTAGGGACTTGGACTTGGCAAAAATCAGTTGGAGGAATTGCGGGTACTACTCTAACACCAGAAAGTACAGGTACTCAGAAAAAACTTCTTTTTAGCAGTGATGGAAAAGTAACAGTGTATTTGAATAATGAAATCACCACCACCACCACTTATGAAATAAAAAAAGGACCTAGTATTTTTGACGAAAAAGAAAGCACTCTTTTAATTTTTGGAGGAAATACGTATGTTATTCAATATTTTGACGAGCAGAACCTAACTCTTGCAGATAATTTTGCGGATGGATTTAGTTCCCTTTATAAAAGATAATATCACGACCACAAAAGGCTTATTTTTGCTATATAAAAATTAACCCAAAATTATTTTTGAAAGACGATTTAGAAATACTAATCAAAAAGTGCATTCAGAATGACAGAGGAGGACAACTGAGAATTTACCAGTTGTTCTCTCCTGTGTTATATGGTATTTGCCTTAAATACATGAAAAATGAGGATGATGCCAAAGATGTTTTTCAAGAAGCTTTTGTACTTGTTTTTCAGAAAATCAGCCAATATAAATTTGAAGGAAGTTTTGAAGGTTGGATGAAGCGTGTTTTTATAAATAAGCTCATCGAAGCTTTGAATAAAAAGAAAAAAGAAACCTTCTTTTTGGATGTTTTTGATCCAGAAAAAGATATAATTGAAGAAGATGCGATGGAAATAATTCCGATTTCGCAAGAAAAATTATTAGAATACATTCAAGCTTTGCCCGATCAATACCGAATGGTTTTTAATTTATATGTTTTTGAAAAAATGAAGCACCGTGAAATTGCGGTATTATTACATATTTCGGAAGGAACATCAAAATCTAATTTGAATAGAGCAAAGGGGATTTTACAGAAAAAAATTTTGAGTGTAATAAATTGTAAGACAGCATGAAAAAGAAAAATATAACAACTATTTTTTCATCGATGGAAGACTTTTCAAGTGTTCCACCACCGGAATTATGGAGTCAAATAGAAGCACAACTAGACCAGCCAAAGCAGAAAAAAAGGTCATTACTACTGTGGTGGTCTGTCGCTGCATGCCTATTGATAGGTTTGGCCATACCGTCAGTAATGCATTTTAGCGCACCATCGCCTTTTGAAAAATCGAATGGAATTCCAACGAGTAATTCTTTGGTAGTTATAGAAAAAAAGAAGCTTAAAACCATTGAGAATACTGCCATTTTGAACAAAAACAAACTTGCAGTTCAACCGAATACCAGACAAAATAACCCCTCTGTTTCAACCATCCAAAATCAAGAAAAACAAATTGTTTCCAACTTAAATACTCCCGTTTCAACTGTGTTTTATGTTCCAAAACAGGTAGCTAGCAAGGCAAGCACATCCAAAAATGCAAAACAAGAAACGGTAACAGTTTTTGAGTCCAACAATGTTGTAAATACAAATCAAAATAAACCTGCAAATTCTACTTCACAAAATGGATTAACGCCTAATGCAACCGTAAAAACAAATACTGAAGTTGCAATTGGTTTAGCTCCAAAAACGGAATCAACAACAGATTTAGCTTTGAAAACTGTTGAAGCCAATCAAAACGCTGACTTGAAAATATTAGAAAATACCTTGGCCGAAAAGGAAAACCTGAAATTAGCAATTCCAAATTCAGAAACCCAAAAATGGTCGGTTCAAGTATTTGCGGGTGTTTCCAGTACTCAAAATTATAAGAATGAAAAAGCATTAGGCAGTACTATCGATTCTAAACAGGGTACCGTTTATGGTGTAAAAACAGATTATAAGTTAAATAAGAAATGGGCTGTTCGCTCTGGGCTTACCTTCAATGAATTGGGTCAAAGCATTGCTAATGTATCGTATATAAACACAAATAATAGTTTTGGACTGACCGCTGGTGATTTTTTTATTCAGAATACAACGGTGGAGCGTATCACCTCCAATTCCAATTATATATTTGTGTCAAACAGCCTTCGAAATTCTCTGAGTAGTACTAATTTTCAGTCGGGGGATATCGATCAACGTTTGAAATACCTTGAACTGCCATTGGAGGTTTCCTATGCGATATTGCATAAAAATAAAACAAGTATCCGTTTGAATACAGGTGGTTTTGTGGGGAAATTAATTGCAAACGAAATGCTGTTAAACGGCAATGTAATTGGTGAAACCTTACATGTAAATGATCTTGTTTATGGCACGCAAATGAGCAGCACACTACAATACCGACTGTATAAACAAACTCATTTTTTTGTTGAACCAGGTTTGAATTATTATTTTAATCCACTCAACAATCAATCGTTTAACCAATTTCAATGGGCACTGCATTTTGGATTGAATGTTGGTTTTTGATTTGGGGTGATGTGTTGACTTACTGTTTTTGTGATATTTGGAAGTTGTTGTGAATTGCTTTCAAAATTGTATTTTAGCTTATAATTCCCAACACTGGAAAAGTAAAGTTTCTAGTTTCTCCTGTTGTGAATTGCTTTCAAAATTGTATTTTAGCTTATAATTCCCAACATGTTATAGTAAATAATGGTGATG
>CANEXR010000214.1 GCA_947443815.1 Flavobacteriaceae bacterium
AATATATTTTACATCAAACAAAAAAATACCGTTAAATGATTGAAAATATATTTTATTATTGAATTTGAATATCTTCCAAATTTCCTCATTATTATTGTCATCAAAAACCTTATTCCCATTAGAAATAGATACATAATTCATTTTCCCATCTTTGCGATACCAATATCCAAATTCCTTATAAGAACCCGAATAAATTTTATCACCATCAACCATTATAGAGCGAATAATTGTTTTATTTGGCAACGTATATTTCTCCCATTTTACACCGTCGTAACGTAATAAATAATAATTATTGGCAAAGTACATGGCAGCATCATTACCTTGTGCTACATTCCAAATCTGATTATCCCCTTGATAATTTGACTTACTGTAATTTTCAACAAAGGGAAGTAACTCCTGTGAATAAATGGGCAAGGATATAAAAACAAAAAAGAGAATCTGAAGTAGTTTGGTTTTCAAAACAAGTAGATTTATTTTCAAATATAATTACATTTCTTCAATAAAAAGGATAAAAAAAGCCTCCAATACAGAAGCCCTATTTGCATTTAATTTTATATTATTCCTGAAGCAATGCGTATACTTGATTTGCAATTTCTATTTCTTCATTGGTAGGAACAATTAGAATTTTTGTTCTTGAATTAGGGGTACTAATTTCACGTATTTCTTTGGAACGTATTTCATTTTTGGTGTTATCTAATTCTAATCCAAAATAATCCATATCAGAACACACTAACTTTCGAATGTATGAAGAGTTTTCACCAATTCCTGCTGTAAAAACAATGGCATCAAGACCGTCTAAAACTGCTGCATAGGAACCTATATATTTTTTGATTCTATACGCATTCATGGCTAAAGCCAATTGACAATCCGCATTTCCTTTTTCAGCTTCTGCTTCAATATCTCTCAAATCACTAAAACCAGTAAGCCCAAGCATACCGCTTTGTTTTTGAAGCATTGTATTCACTGATTCGAGTGAATATCCCAGTGTATTTACCATATAAAAAATAACTGACTGATCCACATCCCCACTCCGAGTTCCCATAATCAAACCATTCATCGGACCAAATCCTAAGGTATGATCAATACTTTTTCCTTCCTTTATAGCAGTCATACTGCATCCATTTCCTAGATGTATGGTTATAATTTTGGACGTTTTGGACGTTGTTTTTTCTTTTAAATAATGAATAGCTTTTTCAGAAACATATTTATGACTCGTTCCGTGAAAACCATAAACCCGTATTTTATTTTCTGTCAAAAGAGCATTTGGAATTGCATATTTATGTGCTATAACAGGAATTGTTTGATGAAAGGCGGTATCAAAAACAGCAACTTGTTTCGCTTTCGCAAAAATAGCTGATGCCACTTGAATGCCTTCTAAATTAGCTGGATTATGCAGTGGAGCCAAGTCAAACAATTGTTGGATTTTTTCTTTTATTTCGTCTGTGATGAGTACAGTATCCGAAAAAGCACTTCCTCCATGCACTACGCGATGCCCAACAGCTCCAATTTCTGAAGCACTAGATATTACCCCTATTTTACTATCCATTAATAAATCAGCTATTTTTTCTAATCCTACTTTATGATTGGGAATAGCCATTATTTCCGCTATTGTAACAGCATTTGTTGTGTAACTTAATGAGGCATTTTCTAATCCAATTCTGTCAATCATTCCACTGCAAATGACTTCATTGGACGGGGAATCAATTAATTGGTATTTTATAGACGAGCTTCCTGAATTTATAATTACTATTTTCATTTGTATATTTTTTTTCCACGAAGGCGCTAAGTCACTACGTTTTATTTTTTTACCGCAAAGGCGCTAGTTTTTTACTCTAAAATTTAGAATCCTTGCGCTTGAATGGCTGTAATTACGACTGTGTTAATAATATCATCAACCGTACAACCACGGCTTAAATCGTTTACGGGTTTATTTAACCCTTGCAGCATAGGTCCAATAGCCAATGCACCTGTTTCTCTTTGAACAGCTTTGTAAGTATTGTTTCCTGTATTTAAATCTGGAAATATCAACACGCTAGCATGACCGGCTACTTCAGAATTAGGCATTTTGCTTTGCCCTACTTCCATATCAACTGCAGCATCATATTGAATAGGACCCTCAATCTTTAAATCGGGCCGTTTTTGTCTCACAATTGCTGTTGCAGCTCTTACTTTATCAACTTCATTTCCTTTTCCAGAAGCACCTGAAGAATAGGAAAGCATGGCTATTTTAGGTTCAATTCCAAAAGCTAAACTAGAATCAGCGGAAGAAATAGCAATTTCGGCCAATTGTTCTGCGGTTGGATTTGGATTAATCGCACAATCTCCAAATATAGAGACGCGGTCTTCCAAACACATAAAAAATATGGACGAAACAACTGATGAGTTGGGTTTGGTTTTAATGAACTGCAAAGCGGGCAAAATTGTATGCTGTGTTGTATGCGCCGCACCAGAAACCATTCCGTCAGCATGTCCTTTGTAAACCATCATAGTGCCAAAATACGAAACGTCTTCCATTAAATCTTTGGCCATAGCCATCGATACATTTTTTTCTTTTCGCAATTCATAATAAGTCGTTACATAATCATCATAATAATTTGATTCTCTTGGATTGATAATAGCGACTTTCGAAAAATCGAATTCTAAACCCAATTCAGCGACTTTATTTTCAATTTGTTTTTTATTGCCAATAATTGAAATGTCAACTACATCCATAGCCTGTAATCGGGCGGCGGCAGTAATAATTCTTTCATCATCTCCTTCTGGCAAAACAATGTGTTTTCGATGTTTTTTAGCTCTTTTTACTAAGTTATATTGAAACATTTTGGGTGTCATCCCTTCGGCTTCAAAGGTGATGAGTTTTTGTGCCAAGGTATCTAAATCCACATACTTTTCGAAAGTGGTTATTGATGTTTCAATTTTTTGCAGGTTATTGGCATAAATTTTAGATTTAATCGCTCCGATTTGATTGGCAATATGATACGTTCCTCTTTCAACGGTAAATATGGGTACAACAGTCGAAAGGCCTTCTATAAGTTTTAAAATACTCTCTTCGGGCATGATATTTCCAGTAAGAACAATGCCTGAAACTGACGGATAATTAATAGATTCATTGGCTTGCAAAGCACCCAAAATAATATCCGCACGATCTCCAGGTGTAATAATTAAGGCATTTTCTTTGAGGTGCGTTAAATAATTAGGAAGCTGCATCGCTCCTATACTATAACTCCCTGTTTGATTGTTCAAATAGCCGTTACCAAACAAAACTTTGGCGCCTAATTCATTTACAATTTCTTGAATTGTAGGGTTGTTTAAACTTGAAATTAGCGGAATTGCGTTTATTAAAACCGAATCTGGTAAACTTTTATTTAGACCATCTGTAACCAAACTGAGGTTTTCTATTTGCACTTTATTGGCAATAACTGCTAAAACTTCGACTTCTTTTACTTTGAAAGAATCATATACTAAATACAAACTGTCGATTAATTCTTCCAGTGTTTTGCCAACACCTGAACCAATTATAATTGCTGGAATTCCTAAATTTTTAGCAATCAAAACATTCATATCCAATTCAATTGCTGTGCCATCCCCTGTAAAACTAGTGCCTTCAACCAGAACAAAGTCAAAGCGCTCCTCTAATCGTTTGTATTTTTCAATAATCAAATCAATGACCTCACCGAGTTTTCCTTTATTTTTCTTTTTGATTAATTTACTTTTTGTAATTGCATAGGCATCTTCAAATGCAATATCCAAACCAAAATGAGAAATAATAGTTTCAATATGATTGTCTAAACTTCCTTCTTTAAAATCTTCAATAATGGGTCTAAAATAACCCACTTTGGCCGTTTTGCCAATCAATAAACGCATCAATCCCAAACTGATAATTGATTTTCCACAATTTTGCCCACTAGTAGCGATATAAATGGCTTTATTCATTTTTGTGTATTTTAATTATTCTATCCTAAATTGTTTAAATGACTGCAACTATCTTTATAATTTCTTTCTCTTTTATCTCTTAATGCAACTCATTTTTTAATCAAAACCAACGTCTTTTTTTAAAATAAAAAATCATCCCAATTACGATTAAAAACAGAACAACCATAACAAAATAATACCCGTTTTTATATTCTAATTCTGGCATATTTTCAAAATTCATTCCGTAAACACCAACAATAAAAGTAAGCGGTATAAATATTGCCGAAACAATAGTCAACGTCTTCATAATCTCGTTCATTTTATGCGTTTGTGCAGAAAAAAAGAAATTGGACGCACTTTCCAGCAACCCCATATCAGATTCAATTTGTTCCAACAATTCTAGACTTTTTTGATGTAAGCGATCAAAAAAACTATAGTTTTCCATTTCCAAACTGTTAAACACATCGTCATCTTTTATACTTTTAATATCGTATAAAGAATCCCGAAGTGGAATGATGGAGCGTTTCAAAAAATTAAAATTATCTCGGTGCAATTCGATTTTTTCTAAAATAATAGGATCGGTACTTTTCTTGGTAGTATTAATCAATTCTTCTAATTTATCCTCTTCATTTTCTAAAGTAATATAGAAATTTTCCATGATAGCATCGAGAAGGATGTAGAGCAAATAATCTGGTTTTTTGGTTCTTACAATCCCAGAATGTGTTCGGATACGTTCCCGAATATGAGTAAAAAAATCACTACGTTTTTCTTGAAAAGAAATCAGAATACCGTCTTTTAATAAAAAACTAATTTGTTCTACACTTATACTTTCTGAATGCGCGGCTGGTAAAAGTGATTTGATATTGAAAAATAAAATATCCTGAGATTCTTCCAGTTTTGTCCTTCTAGTAGTATTCAAAATATCGGCTAACATGAAATTATCAATAGCAAAATAGCCCCCAATAGCTTTAATTAAATCAATATTATTTAGTCCGTGAATGTTAAGCCAATTTGTTTTTTGACCGTCTATAAAAGCATCTAAATCCTTAACTTTAAAGTCTTTATATTCGGTTACATCTAAATTATTATAGACAAATAACTGCATTTCAGATTCCTTACTTTTATGAATACCTGTATATTCGAGATTGTAGGGCTGTAGTTTTTTGCCCTTCTTATATTTGATTTTACGCATGTTTAAACTTGATGATTGAAGTAGTAATATTACGAAATTCTTTTAAAAGGAATACCTATTCCTCCATTTTGATTTTTATAAAAAAGCGTTGTTTG